>CALPQA020000048.1 GCA_943325595.2 Auritidibacter sp. Marseille-P8566 | reverse complement strand
TCCAAAAAATCCAAACTGCGAAATTTGTGTTTTTAATTCAAGTTGCGCAGCATTGCAAAAGAAAAAAGTAGCGTTATTACCTTTTAAATCAAAGAAAATCAAAGTTAGTTACCGCTTTTTTAATTATCTAGTTTTGGAAGATGACTATTCAAAAACTACTATTCAAAAAAGAGACCAAAAGGGAATTTGGCACAATTTATATGAATTCCCCTTAATTGAAACCGAGTCAGAAGTTGATTTTGATGTGATTTCAGATTTAATTGCAAACAAATACCAATCAGAATATACCATCTTCTCTATTTCCGACTGGAATTCAAAGGGACAAATTCACAAACTTTCGCACCAACATTTGAATATCAAATTTTGGAAAGTAAAGATAAATGAGCCGGTAAAAGACGGAATTTCAACCGAAATTTTAAAAACTTTCCCTTTTCCGATAGTTATTTTTAATTTTATAGAAAAGGAATTTAGCATTTTAAGTTAAAAAAGAGTACATTTGACTTTACTAAATTTTTTTCTATAACAAGATGAACGGAACGATAAACAAAGTTATGCTAATTGGCTACCTTGGTGATGATGTGAAAATGCATTACTTCGATGGAGGTAATTGTATTGGTAGATTTCCTTTGGCAACAAACGAAACATACATAAACAAAACTACAAACGAAAAAATTAATACTACCGAATGGCATAATTTGGTTGTGAGAAATAAGGCTGCTGAAATATGCGAAAAGTACTTATCTAAGGGAGACAAAATCTATGTTGAAGGCAGAATAAAATCGCGCCAATGGCAAACGGATGAAGGATCTACAAAATACACAACCGAAATACAGGTAACTGAATTTACTTTTTTAACTACTAAAAAAGAATCGGAACCTTTTAAACCCTCAAACACTGATTCAGCGACTAATGCTCTTCCAGAAAACGATATGCCGTTTTAATTGTTTAACTAATTTTATCAAATTTGGATACGGAACCTCCCAGTTTCACCGCAGTATTTCAATCTTTAGACACTAATATGCTAATTGGCTTTATTGGAATCTTTGCATTGCTATTTATTTCAGCTTTACTTTCGGGTGCCGAAGTGGCTTTCTTTTCCCTAACTTCAAAAGATTTGGATACCGTATCGAAAGAAGATGAGTCGAAAGGAAATTTAATCCTAGTTTTATTGGAAACTCCAAAAAAATTATTGGCTACACTACTTGTAGCTAACAATTTTGTAAATATCGGTGTTGTGATATTATTCTCGTTTGTGGGGAAAAATTTGTTTTCTTCTATAGCCTCTCCATTGATCAAATTTATTGTTGAAGTTATTGTTGTAACTTTTTTGATTTTGCTTTTTGGCGAAGTACTTCCTAAAGTATATGCCAATAGAAACAATATTAAATTCGCGAAATTTGTTGCACAACCTTTATACATATTAAATAAATTGCTTTCGCCAATTAGTATTCCAATGCGAGCAATAACCGTTTATTTGCATGAAAAACTAGGAAGACAAAAATCAAATTTCAATATTGACCAACTTTCGCAAGCTTTAGAACTCACCTCTTCTGAGGGGACTTCGCATGAAGAACAAAAAATATTGGAGGGAATTGTATCGTTTGGAAATACTGATACCAAACAGGTCATGAGCCCTAGAATTGATATTTTTGCATTAGAAATTAATGAAACTTTTGGCGAATTATTGCCTAAAATTATCGAAAAAGGCTACTCAAGAATCCCAGTTTACAACGACAATATCGACCAAATTGAAGGCGTTTTATTCGTAAAAGATTTGATACCTTATATAGATAATAAAGAATTTGATTGGAAAACACTGCTTCGAGCGCCATTTTTTGTTCCAGAGAATAAAAAGTTAGACGATTTGCTGAAAGATTTTCAAAGCATGAAAAACCACCTTGCCATTGTTGTTGATGAATACGGAGGAACTTCGGGATTGGTATCTCTTGAAGATGTAATTGAGGAAATTGTTGGAGATATAAGTGATGAATTCGATGATGATGATTTGAGTTTTTCGCAAATTGATGCTAAAAATTTCATTTTTGAAGGAAAGATAAATCTTAAAGATTTTTACAGAATTATTACTGTCGACGAAACTCTTTTTGAAGGCCGAAAAGGAGAGGCCGAAACTTTGGCAGGATTCCTTTTAGAAATCCTAGGTAATTTCCCTAAAAAAGGGCAGCTATTGACTTATGAAAACTGTACATTTTTAATTGAAGCTGTTGACAAGAAAAGAATTAAACAAATAAAAGTAACCATTGAATAAAAATAAATGCTCAAAAAAAATATTCTTGCCGCAATTATAATACCTGTTTTATTAGCACTTGTAAGTTGTAAAAACGAAGTTGTTCCAAAACCGTCAAGTTATTTACGTTTGGATTATCCCGTTGCCGAATATGCTCATTTTGAAAATGACTGCCAATATACTTTTGACATCAATTCAAATGCAATAATTACCGAAAAAGGCAATTGTAATTTTGAGATTTCGTATCCAAAAATGAAGGCAACCATTTATTTGTCCTACAAACCTGTAAACAACAACATAAATATATTGTTGCGCGACGCACAAAAACTGACCTACGAGCACGTTATTAAAGCAGATAACATACTGGAACGCCCCTATTTGAATCCGTCAAATAAAGTTTATGGAATGTTTTACCAAGTTGACGGAAATGCAGCTACCAACACCCAATTTTATGTGACCGACAGTGTGAAAAATTTCGTGACTGGTTCTGTATATTTTTATGCAAAACCTAATTTTGATTCGATTATGCCCGCAGCAAGTTACATCAAAAATGACGTTCAAAATTTAATAGAAACGTTGCGCTGGAAAAAATAAAAATACTACTCCTTCAAAGAATATAGTTTAGAAACGTACTTTCCAATTACGTCAAATTCAAGGTTTACTTTTGTGCCTATTTGAAAGTTTTTGAAGTTAGTGTGCTCATAAGTATATGGAATAATGGCAACACTGAACTCATTTTTCAATGAATTTACAACTGTTAAACTGACTCCATTAACCGTAATAGACCCTTTTTCAATCGTTAGATTATTTAGAGCGGCATCGTATTCAAAAGTAAAATACCAACTTCCATCCGTCTCTTGAATCGCCTTACAAATGCCAATTTGATCAACATGTCCTTGAACAATATGCCCGTCAAGACGGTCGCCCAATTTCATTGCTCGTTCAAGATTTACTAAATCTCCTACTTCCCAATCCGATAAATTGGTTTTATTGATAGTTTCTTGGATTGCTGTAACTGTATATTCATTTTTATTAATGACAACTACGGTCAAACACACGCCATTATGCGCCACACTTTGGTCAATTTTCAATTCATCTGTAACCGACGAAGCTATCGTAATATGACAATTTCCGCCATCTTTGTGCAATGCTTTTATCTCCCCTAGGGTTTCTATTATTCCTGTAAACATTTCTTGTTTTATTTTACTAAATTTGCATTCAAAATTAGCAATAAATAACGTGTAGTCATGATAAAAAAAGCAGAAAATATAATCGTTGGAATTTCAATTGGAGATTTAAACGGTATTGGAAGCGAAGTAGTATTGAAAACATTTGAGGATTCTCGGATGTTAGAATTTTGTACACCCGTTATTTTTGCCAACGTAAAAATAATTTCTTTCGTAAAAAAAACCTTCGAATCTACCTCTGCAATCCACGGAATTGACAATTTAGACCAAATCGTTGTTGGTAAAATCAATGTTTTAAATGTTTGGAGAGAAAACGTAGAAGTGAATTTTGGGGTAAATGATGATGCTATTGGAAAATATGCTATAAAATCATTTGTTACCGCTACAAAAGCACTAAAAGAAGGTAAAATTGATGTTTTAGTTACAGCACCCATAAACAAATACAACATCCAATCAGATGATTTTAAATTCCCTGGACATACCGATTATCTAAATCAGGAATTAGAAGGAAATGCATTAATGTTTATGGTTCAGGACAATCTTAGAGTTGGACTCATTACCGATCATATTCCAGTAAATGAAGTGGCATCGCATCTCACGGAGAATTTGATTCAACAAAAAATAGAAACGATAAAAAAATCTTTAATTCAAGATTTTAGCATCAATAAACCTAAAATTGCTGTTTTGGGATTGAATCCGCATGCCGGCGATGGTGGCGTTATCGGAAAAGAAGATGATACTGTAATAAAACCCGTAATAAAAAAATTGTTTGAGAAAGGAACGATGGTTTTTGGCCCTTACCCTGCAGATGGTTTTTTTGGAAACGGACAATATGAAAAGTTTGATGCCGTAATTGCAACTTATCATGATCAAGGGTTAATTCCATTCAAAACACTATCATTTGGAAATGGCGTGAACTATACTGCTGGATTAAATAAAATTAGAACCTCTCCAGATCATGGGACTGCTTATGATATTGCTGGAAAAGGAATAGCCAATCATAATTCGTTCAAAGAAGCTGTTTTTTTAGCAATTGACATCTTTAATTCGAGAAATCAGTACGAGGAAATCAGCAAAAAGCCACTAAAAACAAAAGAAAAGTAGTTGTAAACAAAAAAATGTTAATAACGCTTTTGATATTACTATTATTTTATATCTTTGCACCCCGAAGATTTGGGAAAAATTGTTGTTAGGATGAAAAAGTTAAATGAATTTTTAATTCCTTTTATAGGATTAAAGTTAGGAAAACATCAATTTGAATATCAAATAAATAAAGCGTTCTTTGAAAGCTTTGATTATGATGAATTTGAAAGCGCAGACATCAAAGTAAGTGTTGTTTTTGAAAAGAAAAACACCATGTTAGAATTGAATTTCAAACACAAAGGTACAATTCATGTGCCATGTGATTTGACAAATGAAATGTTTGATTTCCCTATTAAAGGAAAATTAAGAGTAATTGTTCAATTTGGTGAAGAATACAATGATGATAATGACGAGTTATTAATTTTGCCTCACGGGGAACACGAAATTAATGTTGCTCAAATACTATACGAGATGATTGCATTATCAATCCCTCTAAGAAAAGTTCATCCAGGCGTAAAAGATGGAACATTAGATTCAGAAGCATTGCGAAAGCTAAACGAGCTAAGGATTGAAGAAGTAAAAGAAGAAGACAATACACAAGAAAATATTGACCCACGTTGGGACAAATTAAAACAACTATTAACGGATAAATAATATAGTAAAATGGCACATCCTAAGAGAAAAATCTCGAAAACAAGAAGAGATAAGAGAAGAACACATTATAAAGCAACTGTTGCTCAAATCGCAACATGCCCAATCACTGGAGAAGCGCATTTATACCACAGAGCTTACTGGCATGAAGGAAAAATGTACTACAGAGGACAAGTTGTTATCGACAAGCAAGTTGCTGTCGCATAATACGTTTTAGAAAATGAAAGATAAACTCTCACCATGTGAGAGTTTTTTTTGTTGGATGAAACTTTAGGGTCAAATTAATGATTCTAAAACAGTTAGATTAAAAAATATTTTGTAATTTCAACCACTTTTTCGAAACGAAATTACGAAAAGAAAAAAGGAATTCTATGAATAAAATTACAGCCGCAATTACTGCTGTCGGAGGATACGTACCTGATTTTGTACTCTCCAATAAAATCCTTGAAACAATGGTTGATACCAATGATGAATGGATAACTTCAAGAACTGGAATCAAGGAAAGAAGAATTTTAAAAGGCGAAGGCCTAGGGACTTCCTATCTTGCAATAAAAGCTGCTGAAGATTTAATAGCAAAAGGAAATGTTAATCCACTAGAAATTGACTTGGTTATTGTTGCCTCTGCAACGCCAGATTTACCAGTTGCAGCAACTGCAGTTTATGTTGCTACAGAAATTGGTGCTACTAATGCATTTGCATATGATTTACAAGCTGCTTGCTCAGGATTTCTTTTTGGAATGTCAACTGCTGCTGCCTATGTTCAATCTGGTAGATACAAAAAAGTGCTTTTAATAGGTGCTGATAAAATGTCCTCAATTATAGATTATACCGACCGTGCCACTTGCATTATCTTTGGTGATGGTGCTGGAGCAGTATTGTTTGAACCTAATTTTGAAGGATTAGGATTACAAGATGAGTATTTAAGAAGTGATGGTGTTGGGAGAGAATTCCTAAAAATTGATGCTGGAGGATCTATCCTACCAACTACTCAAGCAACACTTGAAAACAACCAACACAATGTGGTTCAAGATGGAAAAACCGTTTTTAAATGGGCCGTTACCAACATGGCAGATGTGAGTGAGTTGATAATGAAAAGAAATGAATTGACAAATGACGACGTAGATTGGTTGATTGCACATCAAGCAAATAAAAGAATCATTGATGCCACATCGAGCAGAATGGGAGTTGACGAAGATAAAGTTTTAATAAATATTGAAAAATATGGAAATACTACTTCAGCAACATTGCCACTTTTGCTTTTTGATTTTGAGAAAAAATTTAAAAAAGGAGATAATTTAATATTTGCTGCTTTCGGTGGTGGGTTCACTTGGGGATCTATTTACTTGAAATGGGCATACAACAGAGAATAAAACTAACCTAAAAATTAATATTATGGATTTAAAAGAAATTCAAAACCTAATCAAGTTTGTTGCAAATTCGGGAGTTGCAGAAGTAAAACTAGAAATGGATGATGTGAAAATTACCATCAGAACAACACTTGAAGGGAATTCTCAAGAAATTACGTATTTGCAACCAGCGCCTACAGCTCACGCACTTCCACAAGCTGCACCAGCTCAAGCTATTGTTCCTGTTGCTGCACCTGTAGCAGATGAAAATTCAAAATATATCACCATAAAATCTCCAATTATTGGAACTTTTTACAGAAAGCCATCTCCAGAGAAACCTCTTTTTGTAGAAGTTGGAAGTACTATTGGAAAAGGAGATGTTTTATGTGTTATTGAAGCTATGAAATTATTTAACGAAATTGAATCTGAAGTTTCAGGGAAAATCGTTAAAATTTTAGTGGATGATATGTCACCAGTAGAATACGACCAACCATTATTTTTAGTAGATCCATCATAAAGAAATTATAAATGCTAAATTTTGAATGATGAATTCCATCGTTCAAAAAAATTTAAAATTTAAAATTCAACATTTAAAATTTCAAACGATGTTTAAAAAAATATTAATTGCAAACAGGGGAGAAATAGCACTTCGTATTATTAGAACCTGCAGAGAAATGGGAATTAAAACAGTTGCCGTTTATTCAACTGCTGATGCGGAAAGTCTTCACGTGAAGTTTGCCGATGAAGCAGTGTGTATCGGACCGCCACCTAGTAATCTTTCTTATTTGAAGATGTCCAATATTATTGCAGCTGCTGAAATAACTAATGCAGATGCTATTCATCCTGGTTATGGCTTTCTTTCTGAAAACGCCAAATTTTCTAAAATTTGTCAAGAACACGGAATCAAATTTATTGGAGCTTCTCCAGAAATGATTGATCGAATGGGAGACAAAGCTTCGGCAAAATCAACTATGATTGAAGCGGGAGTTCCTTGTGTTCCTGGTTCTGTTGGAATTTTAGAATCATTTGAACAAGCACAAAAACTTTCTTTAGAAATGGGCTATCCTGTAATGCTAAAAGCTACAGCAGGTGGTGGTGGAAAAGGAATGCGTGCTGTTTGGAAAGCCGAAGATTTGTTGAAAGCTTGGGAAGGCGCTCGTCAAGAGTCTGCTGCAGCATTCGGAAATGACGGAATGTACCTAGAAAAATTAATCGAAGAGCCAAGACATATTGAAATTCAAGTTGTAGGTGATGCTTATGGAAAAGCATGTCATTTATCAGAAAGAGATTGTTCTGTTCAACGCCGTCATCAAAAATTGACTGAGGAAACTCCGTCACCATTTATGACAGACGAATTAAGAACTAGAATGGGTGAAGCCGCTGTAAAAGCTGCAGAATACATTAAATATGAAGGTGCTGGAACAGTAGAATTTTTGGTTGACAAACATAGAAATTTTTATTTCATGGAAATGAACACCAGAATTCAAGTGGAGCATCCAATAACAGAGCAAGTTGTTGATTACGACTTGATTCGTGAACAAATAATGGTTGCAGCAGGAATTCCAATTTCTGGAAGAAATTATTTACCACAGTTGCACGCTATCGAATGTAGAATAAATGCTGAAGATCCGTACAATGATTTCCGCCCTTCACCAGGAAAAATCACGACACTTCATGCGCCAGGTGGACATGGAGTTCGTTTAGATACCCACGTTTACGCAGGTTACACGATTCCGCCAAATTACGACTCCATGATTGCAAAGTTAATTACAACCGCGCAAACGCGTCAAGAAGCTATCAATAAAATGAAACGTGCTTTGGACGAATTTGTAATTGAAGGAATCAAAACTACTATTCCGTTTCACAGACAATTAATGGATGATGAACAATATGTAGCTGGAAATTACACAACTGCTTTTATGGATACTTTCAAAATGAATGATCCAGAATAAAGAGAAATTTTATACAAAAGAAAAATCCCATTCTAACGAATGGGATTTTTTTATTTTATGAAGTGCGGTAATAATTAAACACCCATCTTTTTAGCTATTGTAGCTGGAATTGCGGCTTTATTTACCATAAAAGCAGTAGTTTTATACTTGATGAAGTTTTTGGTCACATATAAGTATCCTTTATAGTCGTTTGTCGCTCCCCAAGAATTTTTTACAATGTAATATTCTTTTCCATCTTGGTCTTTTGAAATTCCAACAATATGCATTCCGTGATCATCGGTAGTTTGGTAATTATCAAAGGCTTTTTGACGTAAATCTTCTGTGATTTCCATTTCTGGTTTTGGTCCGTTGAACATATTTTCCTTTTCTTCAGGAGTCATGTCTTCTACTTTTTTGGTTGGAATATACGCTACTCCGTTTTTCCAACTGAAACTTTTTTCACTTACATCTGTAGCCCAAGCAACAGTATATCCGTTTTTAAGAGCATTATCAATAATATCAGTCATGTCATTTAAACGCACATTATAAATCATATCAAACGACCAGTTATCGGGTACCATTAACATTGTTTTTGAGTAATACGGCGCATTTGCATACGACGAAATTTCAATATATTCGTCAGGATTTAAACCCACAACATCTTTAGCAAAAGTTTGTGGTGTATAACTTTTTCCTTTGTAATTAAAATTTTGTGGCACTTGTCCCAAGTAAGAATCGATAACTGCTTCATAGGCTTTAATCCAATTTGGCGTTAATTCCCCATTTGGATTTTTTACGGCTGCAACTAAAAGACCTTCAGTTAAGGCAGCCATTTCACCAAATTTATT
>CALPQA020000047.1 GCA_943325595.2 Auritidibacter sp. Marseille-P8566 | reverse complement strand
AGGATTAATTACATCTCCTTTGTAAGGTTCTTCATCTCCTGTAGCTCCTGTTTTAACTTGTACAAAAGCTATATGATTGAATTTTTCTTGAGGTTGATTTCTCAAAAACAAGGCAAATTGTCTAATCATTTCAAAATAGTACACTTTATACTCTGGATCTGGATAATACGGGTTTCTATTGGCATACGCATCGTTCTTGGGCGCGTTACTAATTACATTTACTAACGGAACACCATTGTCAAAAACCCACATAGGGCAATCAGGCCCAACATTGACACTAAATCGAATCAACTTATTATTGGCAACAGCAATATCTAATATTGTTTGAAAAGCACTAAAGTCACAATTAGTTCCTGGTCCAGCTTGAATATCTTTCCAATCAGCGCTAGTTTCTATACCCTTGACAAAGTCAGCACTTGGATCTGAATAGTCTGCAACTCCTCCTCCACGATCCCACACCCCATAAGAGTTAATAGGTAGCGATTGTGAATATGATTTTGTAATAAAAAATAGAGCAATACTAAGTAAGGTGATGTGTTTATAAATAACGTGCATAATCACTTATTAAATTTGTTTAGAAAAATTGTTAAAACCCTAAGATTTGAAAAGGATTTAGGCTTAGTCAATTAAAAATTCAAAATTAAGTCTTATAATATCATAATAAAGTGTGAATATAAATCAATAAGTATGCGATTTTGTTTCATGCACAGATACTATTTGTTTTTTGAAGGAAAAATTAAAAATTAAAAAAAACTAAAACAGTAATTAAGCAGTATAACATTTTTTGTCTTGTCCTGAAATAGCGATACACAAAAAGTATCCTTTTGGAAAACTCTAAAGAAAGTCACTATATAAAACGAACAAAAAAACATAACAACTCTTCACATTTACAAAACCTTAAATTTCTTAAACTTAAATTTTTCTTCAAAATCCAGATTAAATACCATTTATTGAAATAAATTTATATTTTTGTAATCGATTGCATTGATTATTTACCTCCAATAATAATTATGGTTAATGTCAATCCGTTTTTGAAAAAAAATAGATTTAAAAAGTAACATCTTCATAAAATGAAAAAAATAATATTCCTCGGGTTCTTTTTGTTATTGCTGGGCAAGGCTTCAGGGCAAAATTATTACATGACTCGCCCCGAGGGATTTGGTGCAGCCGCAACTGGTGGTGGAAACGCTACTCCTGTTACTGTTTCTACTTATGCTGCTTTAAAAACGGCTCTTACCTCAACAGCAGCTGCCAATGCCGTGATTTTAGTTTCGGGAACTATTGACTGTGTTTACACTAGCGTAACGCTAAACAACAAAACAATCATCGGTTTGCCTGGAGCTAGACTTAGAAATCTACAAATAACCGTTGGAGATTTTGTAACGTCAGCAAATAACTCTGGAATTCTAAATATCAAACCCGGTTCTAACAATGTTATCATACGAAATCTAATTTTTGAAGGCCCTGGCGCCTACGATGTTGATGGAAGAGACAATCTTACCTCGGAAGCAACAAATCTTTGGGTAGACCATTGCGAATTCCAAGACGGAATGGATGGTAATTTTGATAACAAAGGACTTTCGGACAATACTACAATTTCTTGGTGCAAATTCACCTATTTAAAACCTGCAATTGCCGGTGGTTCTGGCGGGTCAAACGACCACCGTTTTTCAGGATTAGTGGGTTCAAGCAACACCGATTTCCCAACCGACGGGCATTATAGCATCACTTTTCAAAATTGCTATTGGGCAAATGGCTGCAAAGAAAGAATGCCAAGAGCACGAAATGCCGAATTACACCTTCTAAATTGTTATTACAATACCAACGTTGCTGGATCTTTAGCCATCGGTTTAGGAGGTGGTGACAATAATCTTACTTGCTATGTTGAAAATTGTAACTTCGCCAATATCACTTCCGTTTACAGAAACTACTTTAGTACAGACGGCGGAGTTGTTGCCTTAACCTTTAGCGGTTGCCTTAATGGAACTGCAAATGTAGGAACGGTAACAAGACCAACATACACTTGCACACTACTTCCAGTAGCAGATGTGGCAACATATATCCCAAATGTAACCTGCGGAGCGGGAGCAACATTAAACGTAACTGCAGCTGGCGTAATGTCTACAAGTTGTGTCCTAGGCCTAGAAGAACTCACAAAAAATAACGGTGTAAAACTATATCCTTCCTTTGTAGATACTACTTTAAACATAGCACTAGCCGAAAATATTTCAGGAAATGCAACCGTAACTATTTATTCCATTACTGGTAAAATCGTTTTTACGGTTTCCAAAAACATTACTCCTAATGAGAATTTATCCCTCAATTTAGCCAACTTGTCTAAAGGTTTTTATTTGTGCAACCTTAAAATAGGCGATGCATCTACTACAAGCAAGTTTGTAAAAATCTAATCATCATATTCCCCCATATAGAGAGGCTTATTACTACAAATAGGCCTCTTTTTTTTTATCCAAATAACTAATAAATTCAAGACTTTTATTCTTTGGGCGTGCCCTCGTTTAGAACATTTTGAGATACGAGACAATTTGTAGTAAACTCGGTCGGGCTTTCCGCTACAAGTCCTCGTCAAGATCCGCTTTCGCTACACTTGTCTGTGGACTTTTTGCTGCAATCCCTCACGCGAGTTTTAGACCACTTAGATTATTAGACTATTAGATTTACCCGAATAACCAAATCCACAAATAACCAAACAATCCTTCCCTTACAAAAACCAAAAAATCGTGTAGTGTCAATCTGAATTCATTTCAGATTCCATTTTCATCTTCCTTATGATGCCCTGTAACAAGTTCAGCTTTAAAATTAGCTCAGATGTCGCTTATTATTTTAAACTAGCACAAATTTCATCAAGAAGAATTAGGTATTTTAGCAGCAAAACTATCCTGATTTACAATCCCGTAGGTAAAAAAAGTAATCAGGAAATAAAAAGTTTCTTTGATGCTTTGTAAGAATAATAACATTACATTTGGTAACAAATATAGTTTGACATTAAAAGACCTAATGTAAATTATTTGTAATTCAAAACCAAAATCGCAAAAAAAGAAAGTATGAAAAGAAATATGCTAATCCTAAATTTGATTATTTTACTGAACTCTATCAATTCTTTTGGGCAATTAACAAATGGGCTAAAAGCATATTATACATTTGGAGGAAATGCAAATGATTTAAGTGGACAAAACAATAATGGTACTTTAGTAGGTACACCAACTCTAACTTCTGATAGATTTGGAATTGCAAACTGTGCTTATGAATTCCCAGGAAATTCAACAAACTATATAAACATAAATTATTCAAGTGACTTTAACATTCCTGCAACAGGAGCGTTTAGTATCAGTTTGTGGTTTAAAGGTGGCTCGCCTAATCCTGGAGATATAGAAACATTATTTCAAAAAAACAATCCAACAAATACTTTTAACCTAGAATATAATTTGTCTTTATATGATGTCAATTATCCAGTATTTGGTACTCAAACTACCGGTGTCTGGTCACATGTTACAACCTTACCAAATATAGACCCAAATTGGCATAATCTAATAGCTATATATGATGATAAAAAATGGTATTTATATGAAGATAATATTTTAAAAGATTTTGATTTAAGCCAAAGTTCTGGAATTTCTCCGTCGATAGGGAATATAAATATTGGTAATAATTTTATGGGGAAAATTGATGATATTCGATTTTATAATAGAAGTCTCACTATTTCTGAAATAAATGAAATATATAATCTACCAGGTTCATGCCAAATTTTAGCAATTGAAGACTTTACAACGGATGACACATTTGTAATTTATCCGAATCCAACAAAAAACATATTACACATTTCAACAAAAAATAACAATGAAAATAGTTTAATTATTATTTATGATATAACAGGGCGAGAAGTTATGAAAACGAAAACGAGTTTGGAAGAAACTATTATTGATATTTCTAATTTAAAAGAGGGTTCCTATTTAGTAAAAAATATAATTGGAGGAAAAATCCAAACTAAATTAATCCTAAAACAAAATTAAACTTATATAACTCCAATCTTCTCGCGAATCCCTTCGCGTAGATGTAATAATAAATTGTGAAATTTAATAAAGAAATGCACTACTCTTGCTGAACTTGTTTCAGCATCTAAAAGAATCTGAAATAAATTCAGATTGACAAATCATAGGTTGAATTCAGATTAACTTAGGGTTGATTCGGTTATGCGTTGATTTGGTTATTCGAAAAATCATAAATCATAAATTGGAGCCCGCATGAAGGATGGCAGTGGAAATCCTCTGTGGAACGCAGTGGAACAGAGATTGCAGCGCACAGCCTGACCCGAAGTTTTTACGGAGGGGCATGCCCAAATAAAAAAACCTTTAACGAAAATGCGTTAAAGGCTTTGAATACTGTATGGGAAGGGCTATAAAATGGCTTTCTTTTTGCCGTCGTTTACGCCTTTTACAAACTTAATTAGTCCGTTCATGTAGGCGTCTTGGTCGTCATAAAGTGCCATGTGGCTTCCGTTGGGACAAAACAAATAGCTGCCATTTGGGAATTGTGCCGACATCCATTGCATGTGTGCAGGATCCATTGTGTCGTTTTTAGCTCCGATTACTAACGTTGGGGTTTTGATGTTTTTTAGGTCCATCGAGCGGTCCCATTTTTCTAGTTTTCCTGAAACGCCAAACTCGCTTGGGCCTTGCATGGTTACATATAACGATTGGTTCATTTTTGCGAAAGAACGGTTTACAGGTTCTGGCCATTGGTCTAATGGGATTCTACAAATGTGTTCTACGTAAAAATTAGGCATCAGCAATTCCATGTAACGCGGATTTGCGAAATCTTTCTTAGCTTCTAGGTCGCGAATTTCTTTTAAAACCTCGGGTTTCATTTGTTTTGAAAGTACGTCATCGGCATATTTTCCGTACAATGGAATGCTCGACATCATGTTCGAAATGATTAATCCTTTCAAATTATCTTGGTATTTCACTGCATAATCCATGGCGAGAATTCCACCCCAAGAATGTCCGAGCAAGTAAAAGTTGTCTTTGTTGAGACCTAATCCTATGCGGACTTGCTCCACTTCTTCGACATAGCGAGGCAAATCCCACATGGTAGTGTCTTTTGGATTGTCTGAATTTCCGCAACCCAACTGGTCGTAATAAATAAATTCTACGCCTTCTTTAGGCAAGAAACTTTCAAAGCACTCAAAATATTCGTGTGTTGCTCCTGGCCCACCGTTAAGCAGAAGGATTTTCATCTTTGGATTGTTTCCGATTTTCTTTGTCCAAACATTAAATTTACCTTTTGGAGTGGTAATTGTAATCATTTTTACGCCTCCATTTTGAACGCCTTTCTCTGTATTTGTGAAATATTCAGAGGGGTTTTCGGTGGTTGCTTTTTGGTTGCAAGAAAATAGTACAGTTGCAATTGCAAGTACAAAACCGATTTTTTTGAATGTGTTTTTCATAGATAATAGCATTTGAATGCTAAAAGTAGGAAAATAATTTCAATTTGCAACTAATTGTAATTGCGTTTGCTATTTAAACAAGGGCATTTTTCAATTCTTCAAAATCCAACGTAACTTGTTCACCAGAAATAAGATTCTTCAATGCAAATTTCCCCTCGTTCATTTCAGTTTCACCAACTATTATTGCAAATGGAATGGCGCGTTTGTCGGCGTGCATGAATTGTTTTCCCACTTTTACGGCGTCGGGGTACAATTCTACTTTTATGCCAAAGTTTCGCAATTCTTTAATCGCTTTCATAGAATAAAAGGCTTCTTTTTCGCCATAATTAATGAACAACGCTTTTGTAGTGGAAGTTACAGTAACGGGAAACAAATCCAGTTCTTCTACAACCAAATAAATCCGATCGAGTCCAAACGAAATTCCTACTCCACTCATGTCTTTCAGTCCAAAAATCCCGGTCAAATCATCATATCTTCCGCCACCACCGATAGAACCCATCGCAACGGATTTTGGAGGAGCAACTTCAAAAATAGCGCCTGTATAATAATTCAAACCGCGAGCCAGCGTAACATCCAAATCTAGAATTGCAGTGGTTAAACATAATTTTGAAACGGTATTACAAATAAACTGCAGTTCTTCTACGCCTTTCATTCCTTCATTGGAAGATGCTAAAAGATCTGCTAATTTTTCGATTTTCTCAGAAATGGTTCCCGTGAAATTGAACAATGGCTGTACTTTTTGGATGGCTTCGGCTGAAATTCCTTTTTCAATCATTTCTGATTTCACGCCGTACTCCCCTATTTTATCTAATTTGTCTAGAGCAACTGTAAAATCAATTAACTTATCAGAAGCGCCAATAACCTCAGCAATTCCTGACAATATTTTTCTGTTGTTAATTTTAATGGTAACTCCTTTTAAACCTAAATCGGTAAAAACGGCGTCATATAATTGTACCAATTCTACTTCTTGCCACAGTGATTTTGAACCAACTACATCGGCATCACATTGAAAAAATTCTCTGAAACGCCCTTTTTGCGGACGATCGGCTCTCCAAACAGGTTGGATTTGGTATCTTTTAAATGGAAATTCAATGTCGTTTTGGTGTTGCACGACATATCTTGCAAAGGGAACGGTCAAATCGTAACGAAGTGCTTTCTCGGAAATGCTTGAGGTTAATTTGTTACTTTCTTTGTTTTGCAATGCTTTATCATCGGCTTTCGCCAAATAATCACCTGAATTCAAAATCTTGAATATCAATCGGTCTCCTTCTTCCCCATATTTTCCCATAAGGGTTTCCGAATTTTCAAAAGACGGAGTTTCAATAGGTTGAAAACCGAATTTTTCAAAATTGTTTTTTATTATTGAAATAATATACTGACGTTTAGCCACTTCACTTGGTGAAAAGTCGCGCGTGCCTTTAGGAATACTTGGTTTTTGAGCCATTTTAATTTGCAGATTTTTGTTCGCAGGTTTTAGATATTTACCAATCTAAGACCTAATTACTTCAGAAAACCCAACCTCTAAATTCGTAAGTCTTAGATTTCCTTCTGCAAATATCTTATTTTTATACTAAATAATCCTTCTTCATAAAGTAAACTTGTAACAAAAAGCGTATTTTCGTGACAAATTATAAAAGATGTTTAAACTACTAAAGGAGAATATACGCATTGCACTTGGCTCAATCAAAACACAATTATTGAGAACAATTCTTACTATTTTAATTATTGCAATTGGAATTACCGCTTTGGTTGGAATTCTTACTGTAGTTTCGGCACTTAAAAACACTTTGTCTACCAATTTTGCTTCGATGGGTTCTAATACTTTTAATATTAGCCAATATGAAACAAGCACCAGAAGACGCGGCGGCGGAGATGTTGACAAAGTAAACCCAATAATTTCTTACCCTGAAGCAAAAGCTTTCAAAGAAAATTACACTTATCCTTTTACAGAAACATCACTATCTTTTACAGCAACTTCAAATGCAGAAGTAAAATTTGAATCAAAAAAAACAGATCCTGAGATTTCAATTGTAGGTGTTGATGAACATTTTCTAAACAATTCAGGCTTGGAAACAACATTGGGTAGAAATTTTACTGGTTTTGATATTGACAACAACGCCTATGTTTGTGTAGTAGGTTCCGATTTTGAAAAAGGCTTACTAAAAGATGTGAATCCTATTGACAAAGTTATTTCGGTTCGCGGTGCAAAATTTAGAGTTATTGGTGTTTTAAAAGAAAAAGGATCCACGTTTGGAAACAGTCAAGATTTGCGTGTTTTAATTCCGATTCAGGTGGCTCGCTCTTTATTTACTGCCCCTAACATCAATTATACGATGAGTGTCATGGTGGCAAAAGAAGCATTGTTAGACGAAGCCGTTGATTATGCAAATAATTCGATGCGTAGGGTTCGGAAATTAAACCCCGTTCAAGAAAATAATTTTGGGGTTTCTAGAAGTGATGATTTAATTAATCGTATTTCAGAAATTACGGATGTTTTGAGTGCCTCAGCTTGGATAATTGGAATCATCACCATTTTTGGATCTTCGATTGCGTTAATGAATATTATGTTGGTTTCGGTAACCGAGAGAACCCGAGAAATTGGCATCCGAAAAGCTCTTGGAGCCAAAAGAAGTACCATCGCTTTTCAGTTTTTTATTGAAACTCTAATCATTGGGCAATTGGGTGGATTGGTTGGAATTATTTTTGGAATATTAATAGGATATGGCATTTCTTCAGCCATCGATTTTAGTTTTGTAATTCCTTGGAGCGCAGTTATAGCTGCGGTGATTACCACTTTTTTAGTTGCAGTAGTTTCGGGGTCTTATCCCGCTTTAAAAGCATCAAAACTAGATCCAATAGAAGCCTTACGTTACGAATAAGAACTAGAGATTACAGGCAATCATTCTGTCATTTCCATAGATATCTTTATGAAGTGCAGTGTTTTTAAAATTCATTTTTTCTAACAATTCAACCGTTTCTTTTCCAAGATATTGATTGATTTCAAAGAATAATTTTCCTTCGGGAGAAAGACTTCTTGTTGCTAAATCTGCTATTTTTCTGTAAAAAAGTAAAGCATCATTATCTTCCACAAACAACGCCAAATGCGGTTCATTTTCTAAAACATTTCGTTTGATTTCTGCTTTTTCCAAATTACGAACATACGGTGGATTCGAAACAATAATATCAAATTGTTGCTCTAAATCAGAAGTTTCAAGAATATTTTTTTGAAAAAAAGTAACTGAAACCTTATTTAAAACTGCATTTTCTTTGGCTGTAGCCAATGCTTTTTCGGAAACATCAATTGCAAAAACTTGGGCATCTGGAATGTTTTTTGCCAGTGAAATTGCAATACAACCACTTCCCGTCCCAATATCCAATATCTTTAAATTGTTGAATTTGGGTGTCTTTAAATTAGATTTAATAATCAGTTCCACTAACTCTTCCGTTTCAGGTCTTGGAATTAATACATTTTCATTGACATTAAATTCTAAGCCATAAAAATACGTTGTTCCTAATATGTATTGAATCGGAATTTCGTGTTGTAGCTTTTCTAAAATAGCCTCCCAAATCAGAATTTCATCTCCAGAAAATTGTAACTCTAGGTTCAATGCCAAATCAATTCTTCGTAATTGTCTTTGGTTTTCAAGAATTAAATAGAAGAAACTTTCCGCTTCCATTTCATCATAAATCGATAGCAGTTCAGCGATAAATTTGGCTTTATATTCCTTGATTTTTATAGAATTTATATCCATATTACCTTACAGTTCTTTAAGCATCCAAACGGGACAAGAGGAATGACCAGTATTTCCCAAAGGTTTATCCAAATAATGGAAGCCTACTT
>CALPQA020000046.1 GCA_943325595.2 Auritidibacter sp. Marseille-P8566 | reverse complement strand
GGAACTAGCAATACTTATGGTTTGTAAGTAATTTGTTTAAAAGGTAATTCAGGTAGTATTAGGAATATAAACTGTAATTCTAAACTTAAGTTGCGTGAGGGATAGCAGTAGAAATCCCACGCTTTTGGGCGTGGATTGTAGCGAAGAGCCCGACCGAGTTTAACGAAAACCAAGTAGCACTTCAAAACAGAGTAAACTCGGGCACGCCCAAAAAAATAGATTTTAAACGTTAGTTACCATCTTTATCTATAATGGGGCGGTTGTCTCTATTGGCCAATTCCCAAACGATTGTAAAAGCAAGTTGCGCTCTTTTTGCTAAAGCATCGAATTCTATTTTGTCGGGTGTGTCGGTAGATTTATGATAATCTGCATGAACACCATTAAAAAGGAATACAGAAGGAATTCCATTTTTAGCAAAATTATAGTGATCTGAACGGTAGTAGAAACGGTTTGAATCATTCCTATCATTGAATGTGTAATCTAAATTGAGGTTTGCAAAATTTTTGTTTGCAGTTTCACAAATGTTGTACAAATCGGTAGAGAGATAATCGGAACCAATTAGATAGATGTAATTGTTAGAATCTTTATGGTTTTCGTCTCGACGACCAATCATATCAATATTAACATCGGTGATCGTATTTGACAGGGGAAACAATGGGTTCTCAGAATAATAGCGGGAGCCATGAAGTCCATGTTCTTCGCCAGTTACGTGTAAAAATAGAATAGATCGTTTTGGTCCGTGTCCTTCTTTTTTTGCTTTTTCGAATGCTTGAGCAATTTGTAAAACGGCAACAGTACCTGACCCGTCATCATCGGCACCATTGAAAGTTTTGCCATTTTTTATTCCGATATGATCGTAGTGCGCAGAAATAACAACGATTTCATCTGGTTTTTCTGAACCTTCTATAAAAGCCCAAATATTTTCAGAGTCAGGAAGGCCTTCGTCATATTTTGCATTTAGAAATGCAGCAGGAACTTTTTGATAATAATCAGTGGCGCCTTTTGGAAATGAAATCCCTGCCTTTTTATATTGAGAAATTAGGTATTCACCTGCTTTTTTTTGGCCTTTTGAACCTGTTTCTCTTCCTTCCATTTCATTAGAAGCTACAATATCAAGGTTTTTTTTAAGCTCTGAGGCAGAAATGGTACTAATGTATTTTGTAGGCTCAATTTGTTTTTTGATTTCCATTTGCCCAAAGCTAGAAGCAATGGTTAGAAATAAAAGAGAGGCAAAAGTAAGTTTCATATATTGATTTTTCTTGAGTTTCTATTTTTGGAAAACTTCGTCAAGGAATAATTTAAAATGGTTCCAAGATCGTTTTGCTGCAGTTTCATTATACGCTGCTCCTTTGGAGTTGTCATTTCCAGCTTCTGGATTTGTAAAAGAATGTACTGCATTTGCATAATATATCATCTGCCAATCAGCTTTAGCGTCTCGCATTTCTTGTTGAAAAGAGGCGATTTCTTCTTTTGATTCATAGGGATCATCTGCACCGTGAAGTACTAATATTTTAGCTTTTAATGGGTTGATAGTTCTTGAGGCATCTCTACCAAGTCCACCATGAAAAGAAACAACGGCTTTTACTTTCATGTTTGCTCTTGCAGCTTCTAAAGCCCCTGTCCCACCAAAACAGTAGCCTATTACAATTATATTATCGGGATTTGCTCCAGATTGTATTAATTGCTCTAAAGCCAAACTAATTCTATTATGGTATTCGGTAATATTCTTTTTGTAATAACCAGCTATTTTTCCAGCATCGTTGTAATTATTTGGGTAGTTACCTTCTCCATAAATATCTGCTACAAAAGCATAATACCCCAAATTTGAAAGTTTTTCTGCGGTATCTTTTGAAAGAGCGTCGATTCCCATCCAAGCTGGTAAAATTAATACGCCGGGTTTGCTAGTATTTCCTTTTTTTGGTGTTGTTTGAAATCCGTTAAGATTTTGAGTGCCATCTTTGTATTCTAAAGGTTTTAATTGTGCAAAACTAATACTTGTAATTAACGATAATACGAGGATAATTAAATTAGATTGTTTCATAATATATTGTTTTATACAAATATCTAAATTAATTAGAAGATTAAATACTATTTAACATTTGTTGGTTATTTATTTTTTATTTTTAACCAATAATTTTTAAAAACATGCAATCAAATAGTACTACTCCTCAAGAATACATTGATTCTCTGCCAATAGAGCGAAAGGTTTTTGTTGAAAAATTGCGCACAATAATTTTGGAAAACTTGCCACCAGGTTTTCAAGAAGTTATGGGATATGGAATGTTGGGATATGTTGTGCCTCATCAAATTTATCCTGAAGGATACCATTGTAATCCGAAGTTGCCTTTGCCTTTTATTAATGTTGCCTCCCAAAAGAACTTTATTTCGTTATATCACATGGGGATATATGCTAATCCAGAATTAATGGATTGGTTTTCTGGCGAATACTCAAAGTTGGTAAAAACCAAAATAGATATTGGTAAAAGTTGTATACGATTTAAAAAAATGGATGAAATTCCGTTTGAACTCATAGGAGAATTGGTTAAAAGAATGTCTGTTGAAGATTGGATTTCTTGCTATGAAAGTAATTTTAAAAAAGTATAATGATAGATTTGTTGAAAGAAACGTATGGTTTTGTATTTGAAGACGATTTGATTGTTGAAATTTCCAAAGTCTCAAAATTTCATTCTTTTAATGAAGGGGAAATTCTCATTGATTTTGGGAATTATATTAAAAATATGCCTTTATTGATTAATGGTGCTATTAAAATTCTACGAGAAGATTTTGATGAAGGGGAATTACTTTTGTATTTTATCGAAAAGGGTGGTACTTGCGCAATGACAATGGCTTGTTGTATGGGACAAAATAAAAGTGAAATTAGAGCTATTGCAGAAACAAATGGAATAGTAATTATGATACCAATAGAAAAAATGGAAGAATGGCTTGGTAAATACAAAAGTTGGCGAACCTATGTATTTAACAGTTATAATAATCGATTAAAAGAAATGTTGTCGGCTATTGATAACTTGGCTTTTATGAAGATGGACGAACGATTATTGGGGTATATCCGCGAAAAAGTTAAAATAAACAAGACAAGAACAATCCAAAATACACATCAAGAAATTGCAGATGATTTGCATACTTCACGAGTAGTAATTTCTAGGTTGTTAAAAGCTTTAGAAAATGATGGGGTAATTCGACTAAATAGAGCTTCAATAGAGTTACTTCAGTAATTTTTTTTAATAATTATTTATTAAAATTAGATTCAAGATATAAAAAATCATTATTTTTACTTAAGAAAATTAAAAAACAACAATCAAATACATTAAAAATGAAAAAATCAGTAGCAATTTTAGCATTGGCACTTTTGTCAATTTCAATGAATGTTAATGCACAAGAGAAAAAACCAAAAGCGAAAGAAAAAAAAGAGTGTTCTGCAAAAGAAATGAAATCTTGCGATAAAGAAAAAAAAGCAGGATGTTGCGCTAAAATGGCAGAAAAGAAATAATTAGAATTCTTGATTAATAAAAAAGTGCTTGATTTTTCAAGCACTTTTTTTATTAAAACAACCTTATATTTTATTTTTAATTTTTATTGTTTATTTATTTTAAATTATTCGTTTATTAAATATTTTTCAATGTCTAAATGATTAGTGCGTTTAATCTAGGATTTTGAGTAAACGTAATTTGATGTTAAAAATACATTTATTTTGAGAATTTTCTTTATTTTCATAAAAAACCCTTCATTTAACTGTTATTTGAGTGTTTGTTGGGGTTGCTTATTTGTTTAGTGCTTTTTCAACTTCTGCAGCTAATATTTTGTACTCAGCTACTATTTTTTCAGATGTTTCGCTCACTCTGTCTCCTCGTAAAGATTGGTGGATGAATTGTGTAGAAAGGCCGTATTTGTCTTTTAAGCGATTGATCACTACAGATATATATTTGTTATACTTCTTTTTTTGATTATCTTTGTTCATTGTTTTGTTTGTTTCAAATCATAAAGCAAAAGTAAATAAACTTTTTGTTTATGCAAGAAAACATTCGTTAAAATATTTTTAAATAAATAGTATATATTTTTTAGAATGGATAAGTTTCAAAGAATTAATAGTATTAAGAAGCATTATGCTTTTAATAGAGACACAGATTTTGCTAAGTTTTTAGGAATTTCCCCTCAAGTACTCTACAATTGGAAAGCAAGGAATACATTTGATACTGAATTAGTTTATGAAAAATGTTATGATATCAATCCAGAATGGTTGTTAACAGGGAATGGCAATATGTTGAAAACAGGTTTCAATGCGAACAGAGGCATTGATAAATCTAATTTAATAAATAATTCAGCACATAGTTTCGATGGTTTTAGTATTGGCGACTTTAAATTTATGGAGTACGAAAACGAACGTTTTTTAATACCGACATTTAAAGAATCGGATACTTTGATTCAAGTGAAAGGTGATGCAATGTACCCAAAATACAATAATGGAGATATTGTTGCATGTAAGAAATTGACTGTTGATGGTTTGTTTTTTCAATGGGATAAAGTTTATGTTTTAGACACATCTCAGGGTTCATTGATTAAGAGAGTTAAAAAGGGTAAAGATTCCGATCATATTTTATTAGTTAGTGAAAATGATAGTTTTGATGCTTTTGAGCTAAATATTTCCAATATTTTTGGTATTTCTTTAGTTATTGGCGTTATTAGATTGGTTTAAATTAAGACATTGATATCTATTTGGTGATTAATAACAATTAAATAAAATGGGCTGTCTATAAAAGACAGCCCATTTTATTAATACTAGGTTTTTTTTGCTATAACTCTAATGATAAGGTCATTGTTATGTTATTAGTTATTGAAGTAATTTTTGAACTATCTGTCATACCTACTGAGAAAAATTGTTTTTCAGAGTCTCTTTCTGCGTGAGAATACGTTAAATCCAGTCGGGTTCCTCCAAAGTTATATCCCAAGCCTGTTGAAAACCCTTTTAAATCGCCAACAGTTCTAGCGTTCTTATAAGGACTTTGTTCTGTTCTATAACCTGCTCTTAGACTTAATTCATTAATTCGATATTCGCCTCCAATTCTCAATTCACTTGACAATCCTAGTAAATTACTCATTTCTCTATTGGCGTTTCTGTAATCATCTTTCGGGATGAATTGTGTGTTTCCATAATCTTTAATGGAATAGTCAATACTCAACAAACCCGACTTTCCATAAACATAAGCAAAGCTTCCTGTCCATTTCCCTGGTGTTTGCAATTGATAAGGTTCGTAAACATTTATTATTCTTGGATTTATGTTATCTGTAGGTATTTCTCCTAAAGCGTCTGCACTAACCACTACTAATCCTTGAGTTAATTTATCGTTCATTTCATACCAAGTTGGAGATTCGTAGGCCAAACCTAAACGAACTTCTTTGGTTATCTTTGCTATTGCACCTAATTGAAATGAAACGCCATTTCCATAAGTAGTTAGTTCGTTGTCAAAACGCAAACGTTGTACGCCAGAAAGGAGGTTGTTTGTGTTTTCCTCATAAAAACTAGTTGATTGTTTGTAGTCTATAAAGTGAGTATTAATATTGACTCCAAAATAAAATTTATCTTTATATTGTCCTGATGCATTAAAAGATAATTTTCCGTTATAACCATTTGATTCAAAATAGTTTTCTTGATAATAATTTCCCCCAGAAGGGATTAATGAAACATAGTTTCTATTGGTGCTTTCATCATAATTTGAAGCTGCATCAATAATATAGCCTTGGTAGCCTAAAAATGCTTGCTGCGATCCAAATCCATAATTGTAACCTAAATAATCATACAAATCGGTAATGCTTTCGCCATTTTGTAATTGTAAATTTGATAATGATTCTCCACCGTTCCTATTGGCATAATAGGTAAAATAATTTCCAATTGAGTGCGTTGGGTTTGTTCCTGCAGAAAAAACAGCATTATCAAAATTATTCGAATTTTCGTAGTTCAAAGCAAAACTAAATTTTTTCCAGTCGCTTGATCGGTCAGTATTTTTTAAAACGAAAACACCTCCAAATTGGTTTAAATCAAATGCTGAACTGTTTTCGTCAGTTGTAGTTCCGAAATAATTGGACTTGTTTTTGGTGCCAAAGCTATTCAAAGACAAGGCGACTTGATTATTAGCAAATATAGCTGACCCAGCGGGATTTACATTTAATGATGAAAAATCACCACCTAGGGCTCCAAATGCGCCACTCATTGCTCTGTAACGAGCTGTTCCATTTAGATTGTCTTGTGCAAATCGCATTGCATCAGTAATATCTTGTGATTGCATTGATGTAACTGACAATCCCGTTAGCATTAAAATTAAATATTTTTTCATTGGATTTATTTTTAGTTTTAAGTACGCCTTAAATAGGTTTAAAAATCAGTCACTATTATCTTCTTCCTCCGCCACCGCCAGATCTACCGCCGCCTGAATTACCTCCTGAATTATAACTCGGGGTATAACTCGGAGTATAACTTCTTGGTGAAGGTGTTTCAGTTCTCGTAGGAGTGTAGCTTCTTGGTGTTGTACTCTCACTTCTTGGTGAAGGTGTTTCAGTTCTTGTAGGAGTATAACTTCTTGGTGTAGTATTTTCACTTCTTGGAGTTGGGGTGTAATTTCGAGGAGTTTCACTTTCGCTTCTCGGTGAGTTTATTCTTGGGTTTATCGTTTCATTTCGAGACTCATTTCTTCTAGGTGTTAAACTGTTAGAATTTCGAACTCCGTTTGTAGTTGTATTTCTACGTCCTGCAGAATAAGAATTTGTTCTATTGTCATTCAAGTTGCTTCTGCCAATAGTATTTCTACCATTGTATCGACCACCTCTAATTCCATTACTGTGGGAATAATTATAATAGCCATCATAATAATTGTTGTAGTAGCCATTGTAGTAATTGTTGTAACCCCAACCATAATAGCCGTAATTTGGGCCATACCAATTATTCCATCCCCAACCATAACCAATGCTTGGTCCATACCATGAATTCCAACCTAAATTCCAATTCCAACCATAATTCCAATAGGTTCCATAACCGTAGTTATTCCATCCCCAATTATTGTCATAAATGGTTACGTTTATAGGTTGTTGGTTGTCTCCCCAACCAGAATATCCAGAAGAATAGCTTTCAGTGCTGTATCCGTTATTTTTAGCATTAGAAATGGTGTCTTTGTAGGTAGAATAGTTTTCTACGTCAGTAAAAGTAGCTTCTTGTTCGTTATTTTCTCTCATAGCGCTAAAATATTCTTTGTATTTGTCGCTATTTCCGTTAGTGTTATTTGCTTTTGACCCTTTGTACTCTTTTCCATTTTCATCGGAACCGTAAATCCCATCACGGTCATAGTACGTACTGTTTTTGTAGGAGCCACAGGAAGCCATTACAACACTTATCAGTACAATTATAGAAAAAATTGAGATTGATTTTGCTGAAGAAAAATAATTAGTTTTCATATCTATGCATTTTAATTGTTGGTCATTACAAAAATAGTTAGTTTTGCCGAACTATTTAGTTAAAATAAGTTAAACAATTTTAGTGCCAAACTATTTCATCATGAGCAAGAACTTAACAACACGATCTGAGGATTATTCAAAATGGTATAATGAGTTGGTAGTCAAAGCCGACCTAGCCGAAAATTCAGGCGTAAGAGGCTGTATGGTTATAAAACCCTATGGTTATGCCATTTGGGAAAAAATGCAAGCAGAATTAGATCGAATGTTTAAAGAAACAGGGCATCAAAATGCTTATTTTCCTTTATTTGTCCCAAAAAGTATGTTTGAGGCAGAAGAAAAAAATGCCGAAGGTTTTGCCAAAGAATGTGCTATTGTTACGCATTACAGACTAAAAAACGATCCTGATAAACCAGGAAAATTAATGGTTGATCCCAATGCTAAATTAGAAGAAGAACTAATTGTTCGTCCTACAAGTGAGGCAATTATTTGGTCTACTTATAAAGGATGGGTACAATCCTATAGAGATTTACCGTTATTAATCAATCAATGGGCAAATGTGGTGCGCTGGGAAATGAGAACAAGATTGTTTCTTAGAACTGCAGAATTTTTGTGGCAGGAAGGACATACTGCTCACGCAACAAAAGATGAAGCACTGGAAGAATCAGAAAAAATGATGCATGTTTATGCTGAATTTGCTGAAAATTTTATGGCAATTCCAGTTATAAAAGGATTAAAGACAGAAACAGAACGTTTTGCTGGTGCTGATGAAACCTATTGTATTGAGGCATTGATGCAAGACGGAAAAGCATTGCAAGCGGGAACATCACACTTTTTAGGTCAGAATTTTGCAAAAGCATTTGATGTTAAATTTGCTAATGCAGAAGGAAAACAAGAATATGTTTGGGGAACTTCTTGGGGAGTTTCAACCCGATTGATGGGGGCTTTGGTAATGACGCATTCTGATGATCAAGGATTGGTTTTGCCACCAAATTTAGCGCCAATTCAAGTGGTTATTGTGCCAATTTATAAATCTGATGAGCAATTAGAAGCAATTTCGGAAGCGGTTCAAAAAGTAGTTGTAGCATTGAAAAAATTGAATATTTCTGTAAAGTTCGACAACAGAACTACTCAAAAACCAGGTTTTAAATTTGCCGAATGGGAATTGAAAGGAGTACCTATTAGAATTGCTGTTGGTCCAAAAGATTTAGAAAACGGAACTTTTGAAGTAGCAAGAAGAGATACTTTGACAAAAGAAATCGTTTCAAATGATGGAATTGAAGTTTATATCACTGATTTGTTAGCTCAAATTCAAGTAGATTTGTTTGATAAAGCACTGCATTATAGAAATACTCACATCACAGAAGTAAACGACTTTGAAGAGTTTAAAGCTGTTTTAAATGATAAAGGTGGCTTTGTATCAGCGCATTGGGATGGAACTCCTGAAACAGAAGATAAAATCAAGGATTTGACAAAAGCAACCATAAGATGCATCCCTTTAGATAGGGTAGAAGAGGCGGGAAGCTGTGTTTTTACTGGTAATCCATCTGTTGGAAGAGTTCTATTTGCGAAGGCATATTAAAAAAAATAAAAAAAACATACATCAGCTATTGTACGAATAAAAAATAGTTGTATTTTTGCATCCGCATTACAAAAGCATGGTCCGTTCATCTATCGGTTAGGATCTCTGGTTTTCATCCAGGAAAGGGGGGTTCGATTCCCCCACGGACTACAAGTTTTTGAAAATAATGTAACGGTCCGTTCGTCTACCGGTTAGGACACTTG
This sequence comes from Auritidibacter sp. Marseille-P8566, assembly GCA_943325595.2. The sequence continues at coordinate 96 of CALPQA020000046.1, read as the reverse complement.
GTTTTCATCCAAGAAATGGGAGTTCGATTCTCCCACGGACTACAAATTAGTTGTAAATAAGTTTTGTAAAATTCAAACCGGTGTCTCGAGTTTCTA
>CALPQA020000045.1 GCA_943325595.2 Auritidibacter sp. Marseille-P8566 | reverse complement strand
TGATTTTGCAGGTGAAAGAATAATCATAAAACGGTATTCGTTAGAAGGAGCAGCAATTACGCCAGCCCCAGTTGCAATCATAAAAGGACGAATATAGAGTGTGTTTCCTAAACCTTTTTTTATCCAATTTCTTTCTAAATCAATCAATTGTGTTAAACCTGACATGAAAATTTCCTCAGGTACTTCAGGCATTGCCATTCTCACAGCTGATTTGTTGAAACGGTGAAAATTCTCTTCAGGGCGAAACAACCAAACGGCATCATTTTCATCTTTGTATGCTTTCATTCCTTCAAAAATAGCTTGGCCATAATGAAAAACTTTAGCGGACGGATCCAATAAAAAAGGAGCATACGGCTCTATTATTGCTTGTTTCCATTCTCCGTTTACGAAATCACATGTTAGCATATAATCTGTAAAAACTTCTCCAAATGAAAGATGTTCAAAATCTACAGAATCAATTTTTGAACTAACAATTTTTGTTACATCAATTTTATGAGCATTTATTGAATTCATACGAAATGCAGTTTGTTAAGAATTATTGTATTTAAATTAGCAGAAAATAGAAATTAATCTTGAAAAAAAATAGTAATTAATTCCGGTTTTAAAACTGCGGCTAAATTAGTAAAAAATAAAATTATTTCTAATGCTATTGTATTTATTTATGTGATGGAATCAATTATCTTTAAAAGAGTCGTTTATTGGTATTAATTTCCTGATTAAGGGTTAGTTTATCTAATTAACTTACTATTTTTGTAAACTTATGTTACTATTAATTAAAAAATAATATTATTATGAAAAAAATCATTGCTTTCACATTATGCTTTTTTGCTTTGACAAGTTGTAAAAAAGAAACAATTTCTAAAGAAAAACAGAACGATTATGCTCACTTCGGTGATAGCATTTCTGCAGAAAATGCAACTTCGAATGAAAACATGATGTTTCAATATGATAAGCTAAAAGCCGGTGACACGATTCAAGTAAAGTTTAAATCTAAAATTAAAAATGTTTGTCAGAAAAAAGGATGTTGGATGACATTGCAATTGCCAAATGAAAAAGAGGCTTTTGTGAAATTCAAAGATTATGCTTTTTTTGTTCCTAAAAATGCGAAAGACGAAGAAGTAATTGTTAAAGGAAAAGCCTTTGTAAGTATTGAATCAGTTGAGGAATTAAAACATTATGCAAAAGACGCTGGAAAATCTCAAGCGGCTATTGATAGTATTGTTGCGCCAGTAACTACGTATTCTTTTATGGCTGATGGAGTTTTAATAAAAAAATAAATGAAAAAATATTCAGTTTTAATTTTTGCTTTTTTAGTTTTAGGATGCAATAAAAAAGTAGAAAAAGAATCTTGTACTTCAGAAACGGCTACAAAAAAAGATAAAAAGTTTGAAATGTATCAAATGTCAGAAATGGCAGCTTTGATGGAAAACATGTACCTTGAAAATCAACATTTGAAAGAACGCATTAAAAAAGGAGATACCATCGGTAAATTTCCAAGTCATTTTCTTCAAATTCACAAAGCAATAATGACTGATGAATCAGAAAACGATGTGTTTTTTAAAGAACAAGCAGCACTTTTCATCAAAGCTCAACAATTGATATATGAAGATCCAAAAAATGCAAAACAACACTTTAATGATGGTGTAAATGCGTGTATAAAATGCCACGAAGTGAAGTGTGGCGGACCAATTCCTAAAATAAAAAAATTATACATCAAGTAAAATTGAAAAGAGAGATACTACAAACCTTGGACGGTTCAACAACTATCCATTTACCTGATTGGAATGAATCCTACCACTCAAAACACGGCGCAATTCAAGAGGCATACCATGTGTTTATCAAAAATGGATTGTCACTTTTTGAAGGGAAACCGATTTCTATATTAGAAATTGGATTTGGAACCGCTCTGAACGCGTTTATCACCTTTTTAGAAGCACAGAAACTAAATCAAACTATTGAATACGTTGGAGTAGAAGCCTATCCAATTTCTGCAGAAGAAGTTTTATCAATGAATTATGTTGCTGAATTGAACGCCGAAGCGGAACGTTCTTTTTTTGAAGCAATGCACAAATGCAGTTGGGAAGAACAGAATTCCATTTCTGATGACTTCACTTTAACAAAACGAAAACAGTTTTTTGAGGAAATTTCGGATGAAAACACTTTCGATTTAATTTATTTTGATGCTTTTGGATATCGTGTTCAACCCGAATTGTGGAGTACAGAAATATTTGAAAAAATGTATAAAGCACTTAAGGAAAATGGAGTTTTAGTTACTTATGCAGCTCGTGGAGTAGTAAAACGAAGCATGATTGAAGTGGGATTTACTGTCGAAAAATTAGCAGGTCCTCCAGGAAAACGAGAAATGTTTAGAGCAACTAAAAAGTAAATTAATTTACAGCAGCTCTAATTGGTTCAAATTTTAAAAATTATTTTTTTAACTTTTTATTTGTAAAAAGGTTTGTACCTTTTCATTAAATTTGAATCAGATGTTACAAATCAGATAACGATAAAAAATATTTTTTATGAAAATAACAATGGTTGCTTACACAAAGAACATTTTAGAAAGAATGAGTTTCGACCCTTCACTTTTTTGCAAAGAACTAGGAAAAGCTTTAAAGATGTTGTTGCCTTATGAAATTGAGCAGTTAACAGATTGGTTGTTAAAATACACCAACAAGAAACCAGAATTAAAACAATGTTTATTATTGATTAAATAACAAAAAAAGGAGCTAAATAGCTCCTTTTTTTTATTGTTTTTTGGAAATAGGACTTATTATTTGAACATTTTGAAATGCTATAGCGCCACGAATAACTCCCGAAATAGTTTGTTTTAAAGCATCAATAATTTGAATTTTCAACTCTGTTTTCGGAAATATTAAACTTACTTCTCGAGCTGGTTTAGGGTCTATAAAATGTTTCAATTTTAATTTATCATTCTCTTTCAAATCTAAGGTATGCAAGTAGGGAAGCAGTGTAAGTCCTAAACCTTCATCTGCAAGTTTGATAAGTGTTTCAAAACTTCCGCTTTGAATTTGAAAATTATTGGCAGAAATAATGTCTTGATTTTTGCATAAATTCAAGATTCCATCTCTAAAGCAATGTCCGTCTTGAAGTAGCAATATTTCATCTAAATTCAGGTCCGAAACTTCAATTTCTTTTTTATCAGCAATTCTATGTTTCTCGGGAATATACGCTACAAAAGGTTCATAATACAAAACGATTTCTTTCAATTTTTCTTCGGTTAGTGGAGTTGCTGCAATAGCTGCATCTAAATTTCCATTTTTTAATTTAATAATGATTTCATCAGTGTTTAACTCCTCAATTATGAGTTTAACTTTAGGGAATTTTTTTATGAAATTATTCAAGAACATTGGTAGTAACGTTGGCATAATCGTTGGAATTATTCCAAGACGAAATTCACCTCCAATAAAACCTTTTTGCTGTTCAACAATATCTTGCATTCTATCGGCTTCATTGACAATATTCTTTGCCTGATTAACTATTTTTTGACCAATATCCGTCAATTGAATTGGTTTCTTGCTTCTATCAAAAATCTGAATTTTTAGTTCTTCTTCCACTTTTTGAATCTGCATGCTTAAAGTAGGTTGAGTCACAAAACATTTTTCAGCGGCAAGTGTAAAGTTTTTATGTTCGGCAACAGCCAAGACATACTGTAATTGAGTAATCGTCATAACAATAGTAATTTGTGATGCAAATATAAAAACAATCAATTTAATTTATAGTATGAAGGGTTGTTTTATTTTTAGTTTTGTTGAAAATAAATAATATGAAAACGAATAGTCTAGGTTTGCCGGTAAAAGAGTTAGGAATTATTGTAAGTGAATTGAATGTTTTGCTATCCAATTTTCAAGTTTATTATCAGAATTTAAGAGGAATTCATTGGAACATTCGTGGCAAACGTTTTTTTGATTTGCACGTAAAATTTGAGGAATTGTATAATGATTCTCAACTCAAAATTGATTTGATTGCCGAAAGAGTTTTGACACTTGGCGGAACTCCTTTTCATACTTTTGAAGACTACATCAGCAACAATCAATTGAAAGTGGGTAAAAACATTTCGAATGATGAAAAAGCGATTCAATTAATAGCTGAATCTTTATCTGAATTGCTAAAAATTGAAAGAAGTATTCTTCTGAAATCTAACGAAATTTGTGATGAAGGCACCAATTCTATGATGAGTGACTTTATTTCAGAACAAGAAAAAACCATTTGGATGATGCGAGCATGGTTGGAAGAAAGTTTATAGATGTCATTTTTACAAAAGGGATTAAGTTCCCTTTTTTGTTAAATATTTTTTAAAATTTTATTGTAAGTAGCAATAAATTCTTTTTTAAGTATAGTTTTGCTTTAATGAAAATTGCTGTCAAATTAGTCCTTTTTGTATTTTTTATTTTTCTTTCAACCCCAACCATTGTGAGTTTGATTGAGAAAAACACCGACATTTCTTTTTTTTACAGCTCCGCAGAATTAGAAGAAATGCACAAGGAAATGAAGTCGGATTTCAAATTCGAAACTTTTTCTTTAGTTTTCTTCAATCAACCAAGAATGTCAAGTTTAATTCTTTCTGAGAATTTATCCAAACATGATAATATTGCGACTTCCATTTTTATTCCCCCACCAGATTTAGTTTAATACAGCTCGTTTTATTTAGGATACATTTTCAATGTGTTCGTCTCTTTGTATTAAATTTTATTTAGGTATTATGTCAAAAAACAGTAGTCTTTTTGCTAACCTCAAATCTGACTTTGCTTCAGGTTTAGTGGTTTTTTTAGTAGCACTTCCATTGTGTTTAGGTATTGCAATGGCTTCGGGTGCGCCATTATTTTCAGGTATTATTTCAGGTGTTGTAGGTGGAATAATAGTGGGTTATTTAAGTAAATCCCACTTAAGCGTTTCCGGTCCAGCGGCAGGTTTAACAGCCATAGTTCTAACAGCTATTTCCGATTTAGGGGCTTTTGATGTCTTTCTAACAGCAGTTTTTATCGCTGGAATTATCCAATTACTTTTAGGATTTATTAAAGCAGGAAGCATCTCCAATTATTTTCCAACTAATGTAATTGAAGGAATGTTAGCAGGGATTGGGATTATTATCATCCTGAAACAATTACCCCATGCCTTTGGTTATGATTCCGATTTTGAAGGCGATATGTCTTTCTCACAGGATGATGGGAGCAATACTTTTTCTGCCGTTTTAGGACTTCTAAATTATGTGCAATTAGGTTCAATTGTGATTACTTTAATTTCATTAACCATATTGATTTCTTGGGATAAAGTACCCTTTTTAAAGAAATTAAAATTAGTTCCCGGAGCTTTAATTGCGGTTATTATTGGAGTTGTTTTAAACGAAATTTTCATTGCTTCTGGAAGTTCATTAGAAATTGCAAAAGAACATTTAGTTTCGTTACCTATTCCAACAACTATTGAAGAATTTAAAGGCATTATGGTAACTCCAAATTTTGCAGCATTTACAAATCCAAAAGTTTGGATGATTGGTTTAACCATTGCAATTGTAGCCTCTATCGAAACGCTATTGTGTATTGAAGCCGCTGACAGAATGGATGCACAAAAAAGATATACAGATACTAATGCCGAACTGAAAGCACAAGGAATTGGAAATTTGATTAGTTCCCTTTTAGGTGGCTTGCCAATGACATCAGTTGTTGTCCGAACATCTGCTAATAACAATGCGGGTGCTAAATCTAAAATGTCGGCAATTATTCACGGTATATTACTTTTGATTAGTGTTTTAGCAATTCCAGTCGTATTGAACAAAATACCATTGGCAACATTGGCTGCGATTTTACTTTTAGTAGGTTATAAATTAGCAAAACCAGCAACATTTATTCATTTTTGGCAAAAAGGGAAGTACCAATTTGTTCCTTTTATAGCTACATTATTGGCAGTTGTCTTTACAGATTTACTTAAAGGGGTAGCTTTGGGAATTATAATCAGTATTATTTTTGTTCTAAAAGGAAATCTAAAAAGAGCCTATAGTTTCAAAAAAGAAGAATATGCCGAAGGAGATGTAATTCATATCAATTTAGCGCAAGAGGTTTCTTTTTTAAATAAAGCGGCAATAAAATCAACGCTTAACGATATTCCAGAACATTCGAAAGTAATTATTGATGCCTCAGAAACGGTTTATATTGCCCATGATATTTTGGATTTAATTCGAGAATTTAAAACTACAAGAGCAGTTGACAATAAAATTAAAGTCAAATTAAAAGGGTTCAAGAAGGCTTATAATTTAGAAAATAACATTGAAACACCAAATAATGTGTCATTTGAACATCATTATGATTTTGCAAAAAGGAAAATAGTAAAGAAAGAAATTATCGATGAAGATTTCTTTAAATAATAAGTAAACAAGTTTGTAATTACATACATTTGTATCTTATAGATTACTTTTTACAAGAAATTCAAATGGCATTTAACTTTAATAAAACAACGAGAAATGAGTGATTTTTATAAAAAAATATTAGAAAACAATAAAGTTTGGGTTGAATCTGCCTTAGAAAAAGACCCAAATTATTTTAAAGATTTAGCCAAAGGTCAAACGCCGCCACTTTTATGGATTGGTTGTTCTGACAGTAGAGTTCCTGCAAATGAAATTATTGGGGCTAAACCAGGTGAAGTTTTTGTACATAGAAATATTGCCAATATGGTCGTGCATTCCGACATGAACATGCTAAGCGTGCTTGATTATGCCGTGAATGTTCTGAAAGTAAAACACGTAATCGTTTGTGGCCACTATGGTTGCGGAGGTATAAAAGCAGCTATGGGCAACGATTCAATTGGAATTATCGACAACTGGATTCGACACATCAAAGACGTTTATCGCTTGCACCAAGAATACCTAGATTCAATTACTGACGAAAACGATCGCTTCAATACCTTCGTAGAATTGAATGTGAAAGAACAAGTTTTTGATTTAGCCAAAACCTCTATCGTGCAATCTGCTTGGAAAAATGGTCATGATTTAACGCTCCACGGTTGGAGCTACGGTTTGAATTCAGGATTTGTAACCGACCTAAATGTAAATATTAGTTCCGATAAAGACTTAGATGAAGTCTATCAATTAAAATTTTAATTACCAAAGCCACTTTCGAGTGGCTTTTTTTGGAAGCTATTTCCAATCAAAATCTTTATATTTCAAGTGCTTAACGCATATTTTATTTTTTTATTTGGGCATGCCCCTTCGTAAAAACTACGGGTCAGGCTGTACGTTGCAATCTCAATATGCAATTCACTTTTATTTCTTACTTTTTGTGCAAGAGAGAGTCAATAGCACTATCGGTTGATACCCTTAACTATGACCCCGAAATACAAAATTCCAACAGCAGTGTTAAACTGCGAATTATGTATATTAATTAAAAAAAAGTGTAATAAATAAGCGTACTCTTCAAGGTAAATTTGCTAAGTAACAATTTCGTTACAATTAAAAAATTTATAAAATGAAAACTGAAAAAAATCTTTTAGATGCTCCAAACGAAGGAACAAAATCAAAAAATTATTCTTCTGAACACCACAAAATGGTAGCAACACACCTTGATTCTGCTGCAAAGCTACACAAAGAAGCAGCCAGTTATAAAGACGCTGGTGACACCGACAAAGGCAATCAAAGTGGCGATGATGCAGAAATTCATTACACAAAAGCTGGAGAAATCGACCAACGTTACACAGCCGCGCTTGACCATGAAACTTCTGCACATCATTACGCTCAAGTTTCAAGTCATCGAAAAGATGCTGCTATGCATACCAAAATGGGGAATCATTCTAAAGCAAAAGAAAGCAATGCCAAAGCGAACAAACATTTAACGAAAGCAGGTGAAATTGATCATCGCTATAAAGAGTCTAACGATTATGCTATTTCTGCTAATCATTACGAACAAGCGGCGACCCATCTCAAAGAAGCTGGTACACATACCAGAAATGGTGATCATTCAAAAGCATTGCAAAGCCACGCAAATGCGAATGAGCATTTAACAAAAGCTGGTGAAATAGACAAACGCTACACGCTTGATAATAGTACAAAACGTGCTAGCAATTCATCTCAAAATAAAAAGCATCCCCACAATAATGATGGTCAGTTTGCGTCCAAAAATTAAAAATAATATAAACTAAAAAATCAGTTTTAAAATGGTTATTGGTGTTATATTGACAGCTCCATTAAGAACAGTAAAATTATTTAACTGGTGAACTAGTCGCCATTGCAGCAATAACGGATACTTTCTTAAATGCGAGCAACGGAGAGAAACACTTAACTAATACCGTTTTAATACATAAATAATTGGTTTAAGAACAGCACAAAATGGGTTTGACAGAAATTGTTAAGCCCATTTTTTATTTGGGCATGCCCCTTCGTAAAAACTTCGGGTCAGGTCGTTCGCTACAATCTCTGTTCCACTGCGTTTCACAGAGGATTTCCGCTGCCACCCTTCATTCGGAATCTCGATTTTAGATTTATGATTTTCTAAATAACCAAATCAACGAATAACCAAATCAACCCTTATACAATCTGAATTTAACTTATGATTTGTCCATCTGAATTTATTTCAGATTCTAAATTTGTAATAGTTTAGTTGTAATTAGTTGTCGAATCCGTATCGTGTTAGAATGTCATTGCGAGGAACACGGCAATCTCATCACGATTATTCTCCTGTCTTTGTGGGGACGGATTATAAATCCGCCCTATCCGTTTCGGGACATATCCGAGCGGTCGGGTATTTTCTGTTAAAGAAAAATTTCTTGAGAAATGTAAACGTAAATTTACTACAAAATTCGCAATCTTGCCAAACGCCTGTTACCATACGTTTATATTTTTAATTTCGTAATTATATGGGTTTTCCGAATCCAATTCTCCGCTATGATAAATTAAAAATCTAGCCCTTTTTTTATTAAATTCAATGGTTTCAACTTTATAGATTCCCCTTAAACATTCATTACTGTCGTAAATTAACTGTTGGTCAAATATTATAAATTTGGATGTTGTCAATCTTATAATTTCACCACACGCTAAAAACCCTTCACGACTTACTACTATATCTACATCATCATTGACTTTATATCTTCCTAAATTATGATAAAAAAATTGAAAATAAAAACTACTTAAAATTAATGGAATTAAAACTACAATCGAAATTAACTTTCGAGTTGTATTTTTATTAATTGCAAAATATAGAAGGCTTGTTAGAATAAAAATAAGTCCAACTATTAAGTTTGAGTATATTCCTTTAAGTTTTATTCCGTTAAATGATAATGCTATCAGAATTAGAAAAGTAATTGTTATATAAATTAATAAGCGTTCGATTAGTTTTTCCGTTTTTGGAAATCTTTTTTTTGTCAACCCTGGAACTAAGTTGAAGCCAATAATTGTTAATATGAAAATTAAAATTGCTATCATTTTTTAAATGTGTGGTAAC
>CALPQA020000044.1 GCA_943325595.2 Auritidibacter sp. Marseille-P8566 | reverse complement strand
TTCTAGTTGTAAATTAGCAATTATATGTAGTGATACATATGGCTTAAAAGACACAATTATTGATGGCGAAACTGGTATGAGACATGAAGTTGGTAATGTTAGTCAATTGAAAAACAATATGGAGATTTTAGCATCGAATTTAGAATTGATTCAATTATATGGTAAAAACGGTTATGAATACGTTCAAAAAAACTTTTCATCTAATTTTGTTTCAAATGAATGGTTAAAATTTTACCGTGATATTTTTGATGTAAATAAATAAAAAGTAATGCAATGAAAAATAATTTAATTATAAAATAAATGGTTAACAAATCAATAATATTGATGATTATTTATTTTACTAAAATATGAATATGATATTTAGAATACTATCATTACTAATACTCATTCTACTTTCCCCCATTTTTATTCTGATAACTTTATTCATTTTCATAGAAGACGGTTATCCTGTTTTTTTTACTCAGAAAAGAGTGGGGATTAATCATACTTTTTTCAATATCTACAAGTTTAGAAGTATGAAAAAAAACACTCCCAACGTTGCTACCCATTTATTGGAGAATCCAGAGCAATATGTATTGAAAATAGGTAGAATATTGCGTAAATTAAGTTTGGATGAACTTCCCAATCTTATCAATATTATAAAAGGAGAAATGGTTTTTGTTGGACCCCGTCCAGCATTATACAATCAGGATGACTTGATGCAACTTCGAACAAAAGCAGGAGTCGATAAATTAAAACCTGGCATTACGGGTTGGGCACAAATTAATGGAAGAGATGAAATCTCGTTGGATGAAAAAGTTAGATTTGAAAAAGAATACTTAGAACGAAAATCGCTTTGGTTTGATTTAAAAATACTAGTTTTGACGTTTAGTAGTGTTTTGAAGCGTGATGGAGTGAAGCATTGAGAAAGTTGTGGGTTGTAGGAAGAGAAGGTTTTAAGTTGGGGGTTTTAAGTTGAGAAAGTTGTAAGTTTTAAGTTGTAGGTTGGGGAAGTTGTAGGTTGGGGAAGTTGTAAATTTAGGTTTTAGGTTGAAAAAGGTTTCGGTTATGAGTTTACAATAAATTTAGTAACCAGACACTAAATATAATATTCAAGTATATACTAAATTAAAGTAATTTTATTAATAAAATAGTGCTAGTTACAATATAATGATCAAACGATTATTTGATATTTTTTTTGCGATTACGGGTCTTGTTATTTCAAGCGGGTTTTTAGTGTTGTTTTACTTTTTAGCAACACTTGACACCCGAAAAAATGGATTGTTTTCGCAACAAAGAATAGGACAATTTGGTAAGCCATTTATTATTTATAAACTCAGAACTTTTGGCTCTTCAACCGATAAACCTATTTCTAGATTTGGTACTTTCTTGCGAAATTCAAAAATTGACGAATTGCCTCAGTTGTTTAATGTGTTGGTTGGAGACATGAGTATTGTTGGCCCGAGACCAGATGTTGCAGGATATTATGATATGTTGGAAGGTGAAAATAGAAAGGTGCTTGAATTGAAACCTGGATTAACTAGTGAAGCCAGTATAAAATTCGCTAATGAAGAAGATATTTTAGCACAACAAGACCATCCGTTAGACTATAACGATACTGTTATTTTTCCTGAAAAAGTCAAAATGAATTTGAAGTATTATCATAATAATTCTATTTCTGGAGACATTATGATTGTATTAAAAACGATTTTTAGAAGTTTTATAATTTCCGAGGCTAAAAAGTATTAAATTTAGGGATTTTAAATACTATTTAAAACTGCATTTTGAACATTATACATATTAAAACCATTAATTCTATAAACAGCTCGTTTAAAAAGCCGCAGAGTTTTTCAATTACGTCAATTTTTTTATTCAAATAAATTGAACTAACCAGCAGTGTTTAATGATTAAGATTAAATTTCGAATATGTTTTTTATTAAAGAAACCGTTTTTACCAATAAAAAAATTATTTTTGCTGTAGATAATGTGCAAAAAAGTAAAAACATTACATTTATTCAGTTTTCATGAGTTTGACACAATTTTTATTAAGAATTTCTGCAATCAAAAGCTTTAAAAAAGCCTTAAAAAAGTATTTGAATACCTTGCAATACATGCCAAGGTGGATTATATTTATTATAGATGTTTTTTTAGTAATTCTATCAAGTACCTTTACGTATCAAGTAGTTCGAAGCCTTCGTGTAACATTTTATACCACATTAGATGTTCCAACACGGTATTCGATAATTGTTGTTATTAACATAATATTTTTTTTAGTTTTTAAAACGTATTCCGGAATTATTAGGCACTCTACTTTTATTGATGGAATTAAACTATTGTATTCTTCATTATGTTCATTCTTATTACTTGTATTCATAAATTACACCACTTACTTTGCAATTGGAAAGAAAATATATTTATTTCCTTCCTTGGTGCTAAATTTCATTATTACTTTTTTGGTATTGTTCTTATTTAGAATTTTTGTAAAATTTATTTTTGAAAATTTAATAGTTGAAAAACAAAGTTCTAATCTAATTCAAGCTGTTATTTATGGGTCAGATGCCAATGCAATTACAGTTGTAAATGCCTTGAGAGCCGAAAAACCTCTTCGTTTTAATATAATTGGATTTATAGATAAAAAAAACAAAGATATTTCTAAAAGAATTTTAGATATCCCTATATTAAATTCAAGGAAGAAAATTTCAGTGGTGCTGCGTTCCATAAATGCTGAAGCAGTAATTATGGCCGACAACAGTCTTTCAAAAGAAGAAAAATTGAGAATTGTTGACGAATGTTTGGAATCGAATGTAAATGTATATACAGCTCCAACGGTTGCGAACTGGGAAAATGAAATGGAAATTTCAAAAAAAGTAATGAATTTCCAAATTCAAGATTTGTTAGAACGAAATGCAATTGTTTTAGACAAGACCCCGATTTCGAAACAATTAAAAAATAAAACTATTTTAATTACGGGAGCAGCAGGTTCTATTGGAAGTGAAATTGTAAGACAAGTTATTGATTTTAGTCCAAAAAAAATCATCATTTTGGATCAGGCAGAAACCCCTTTGCATTATTTGAAATCAGAAATTGAGTCAGTAGTTTCGGATACTAGGATAAAAACGATTATTTGTGATGTTAGAAATAAAGAATCTTTAAAGAAGGTTTTCTCAAAGTATTCCCCACAGGTAGTATTTCATGCAGCAGCATACAAACATGTGCCGATGATGGAGGATAATCCTTCTCAAGCTATTTTTGCTAATGTACTAGGCACAAAAAACACTGCTGATTTGTCATTGGAATTTGGGGTAAAGAATTTTGTTTTTGTTTCAACCGATAAAGCAGTCAATCCGAGTAATGTTATGGGGGCTAGTAAAAGGATTGCCGAAAAGTACATACAATCGCTATTCTTCAATTCTAAAGGAGAAGACGTTCCAACAACAAAGTTCATCACCACTCGTTTTGGAAATGTTTTGGGTTCTAATGGTTCAGTAGTTCCGCTGTTTACGGAGCAAATACTAAATGGGGGTCCAATAACTATCACCCACCCCGATATTATTCGTTATTTCATGACAATTCCAGAAGCTTGCCAGTTAGTTTTAGAAGCAGGTGCTATGGGAAATGGCGGGGAAATATTTATTTTTGATATGGGTAAGCCCGTTAAGATTATTGATCTGGCTACAAAAATGATACGATTGGCAGGTTTGGTTCCCGAAAAAGACATTAAAATTAAAATAGTAGGTTTGCGTCCTGGAGAAAAGTTATACGAAGAGCTATTAAATGATTCTTCTAAAACATTGCCTACTCACAACGATAAAATATTAATCGCAGAAGACAGTTGTACGGACTATTCTCATTTTTCAAAAAACATCGATGAATTGATTACAATGGCGAAAACTTCAGATAAAAAGGCTATAGTTTTAAAAATGAAAAGCATTATTCCGGAGTTTATTAGTATGAATTCAGAATTCAATGAGTTGGATCCTTCCTAATACCGCATTTTAATATTAATACAGACAATTCCAGAACATAAATAAATTAACAACTATTACAATGAAATTCAAATTTAGCAGACTAATTCTTTTTTTACTTCTCACAATTGGTTTTTTTACTTCTTGTGCCTCTAAAAAAGACATTATTTTATTTCAAGATATTCAAGAAAGCACTCAAAATGAGGTGACTTACACCCTTCCTAAAATACAAATTAATGATATTTTAGATGTAAAAATAAGTACCCTTAACCCAGAAACGGCTCTTCCCTATAATTCTTTGTCAGCTAGTATAAATGGCGTTCAAAGTATTGAATTAATTAAATTGAATGGGTATTTGGTTTCGGGGGAGGGTAAAATTATTCTTCCTGTTCTTGGTGCTATTGCTGCAAGTGGCAAAACAACTGCAGATTTGGAAAAAGAAATAGTACTTGTATTAGAAAACAACGGACACTTAAAAAATCCAACTGTTAATGTTAGGATTTTAAATGCTAAAGTTACTGTGCTTGGAGAGGTAAAAATGCCAGGTACTTATTCTTATTCAGAACAATCTATTTCATTGCCACAGGCTTTAGGGTATGCAGGAGACATTACTATTGAAGCCAATAGAAAAGAAGTGGTATTAATTCGGGAAGAAGATGGTGTACGAAAATATCATAAAATTGATTTAACAAAGTCAGATTGGTTCAATTCACCCTATTACACTATCAAACAAAATGATATTGTATATGTCTATCCTAATAATGTAAAAGTAAAAAGCTCAGGGTTTATAGGAAATACCACTACAGTACTTTCGGTTATCTCTATTTTATTAACTACTTATGTTTTGTTAACCCGATAATTATATGGAAAATATTAAAACGAATACAACCCCCGAAGATATTAGTATCAAAGAAATACTTTTGCAGTATTTGGTATATTGGAAATGGTTTGTAGTGGGTGTAGGGTTATGTTTGGCTGTCGCATTCACCTACTTGCGTTATTCTAAAGACATATACCAGACGTCTGCTAAAATTAAAATTTTAGACAATTCACAAGGCGGTATGAAATTGCCTAGTGATATTACTTCTTTATTTTCTAATAAGAAAGTAAACTTGGATAATGAAATCGAAGTTATAAAATCGCAACGCCTTTTAGAACGAGTAGCTATTGCTTTACATCTCAATACTACTTATTATTCGGATGGAAATGTCAAAAGTTCAGAACTCTGGAGTGATTGTCCATTTGAAGTGATTTGGTTGGATAGGCAGGATAGTATTCATCTTAAAAGCGTTAAATTTTCAATTGAATTTGAAAAAGAAGGATATCGAATTGTCTCAGAGGATAAGTTAAGTAATCAAATTTTTCAATTTGGACAAAAAAATAAAGTATCAGGACAATCTTTTATATTGGCATTATCAGATAAAGTAGTACCTGAAAAAAGAACTAAAGAACGGTTTACAATAAATAGAATTCCGCTATCGGTTGTTGTAGAAGGTTTATCTAATAGCATTCAAGTAGTTAGCACAGCCAAACAAAGTGAAGTTCTTTCTTTGGTACTTACAGGCGAAAACAAAGATAAGTCAGAGGCAATTATCAATTCTATTATTGACGAATTCAATAAAGATGGTGTTGTTGATAGGCAATTGGTTTCCCAGAGAACAATTGATTTTGTTAACGAACGATTCGTTTATTTGAGCAGTGAATTGGATTCGATAGAAAATAAAAAGCAGGTATTTAAAAAAGACAAT
Source organism: Auritidibacter sp. Marseille-P8566 (assembly GCA_943325595.2). Next base: position 3,825 of record CALPQA020000044.1, on the reverse strand, counting down.
AAACTAAGCTATTTACTTGAAGATGCTAAAGCTACAGTAACTAGAAAGGCAATTACTGAAGGCGAGTACTATAGTTTAGAAACTCAAATTGCACTGGCTAAATTACTAGAAGACACCTTGAAAAAAGATGGTGCTTTCGAATTATTACCATCAAATATTGGTATTGAAAACGAAAATATCAATACTTTAATTGCAGATTACAACAAGGCTATTTTAGAGCGAAATAAATTAATGCAAAGTGCGGGAGTTAAAAATCCAATAATAGTAGAATTTTCGGATAAGTTGGTTGAGTTAAAGCAAAACATATTGTATTCAATTCGAGTGCTACAAAAGCAACTTTTCGTTTCCATTAATAATGTCAAATCATTAAAACAAGACGACACCAATCTGTTTGGCAGTATTCCAGCTAAAGAAAAAATATTGCGTTCTATTGAGCGTCAGCAAAATATCAAAGAGACGCTCTATTTGTTTTTACTTCAAAAACGCGAGGAAGCTTCTGTTTCAAAAGCAGTTACTACACCATCAATTAAGGTGGTAGATTATGCGATTACTAATTTTATTCCAATTGCGCCTAAGAAAAATTTTATTTATTTAGCCGCTTTATTGATGGGATTACTAATCCCTTTTGGGGTGATTTTTATGATACAATTATTGGATACTAAAATTCATAGTAAGCAAGACTTTGAGCGTTTGGCTCCAGATGTTCCTGTAGTAGCAGAAATCCCCTATATTCATGAAGACCATCGCATAATATCCAACAACGACCGTTCGGTATTGGCAGAAGCTTTCAGGATATTGAGAACCAATATTACCTATTTATTGCCAATCAAAAGTAATGGTGAATGCCCTGTTATTTTTACAGCATCTTCTATAAAAGGAGAGGGAAAAACTTTTGTTTCTTTAAATTTAGCATTAACACTATCATCGATGGATAAAAAGGTGTTGTTGATAGGTGCAGATTTGCGTAATCCACAATTGCATAAGTATTTAAAGATTAATAAAAACCGAATGGGGTTGTCTAATTATTTATACGATACTAGAACAGATTGGAAAAATTTGATTAATGAGAAAGTATTTGATAATGAGTTTTTTAGTATGATTTTTGCGGGTTCTGTACCACCAAACCCAGCTGAATTATTGTCAAATGGACGTTTTGAAGAATTGCTAATGATTTTGAAAAAAGAGTACGACTATATAATTGTAGATACTGCACCAACTATTTTAGTTACCGATACCCTTTTGATTTCTCAATTATCAGATTTGACAGTATACATTACAAGAGCAGATCATACTGATAAAAAGTTATTGACCTACTCTAGGGATTTGAAAATACAAGGAAAATTGAAGAACATGGCTTACGTAATCAACAATGTTGGTGGCTCTAAAGGGTATGGTTACGGCTATAGCTACGGTTATGGCTACGGATACAACTATGGCTATGGTTATGGCTATGGTGAAGAAGATGAAATTGCTCCAAAAAAATCTAAAAAGTCTAAATTGTTTAGATGGTTTAAAAGATAAGGGGCAGGCTTAATTTAATAGAAAAAGGGATAATCAATTTAATTGTTTATCCCTTTTTAATGTAGCTTATGTAAAAAAAGCATTTTTTTCAATAGCACTGACCAGTTGTTTTTCGGACTTAATTACCAATTTATTATGAAATGCATTGTAATGTCTCATGTGATGTACATCTGACCCTACAAAATCAATAAAGTCTTCTTTTAATAAAAAATCGGCTGTATTGGCAACTGCAGTTCCATAGTAGCCAACACTTGAAAGTAAGTTCAATTGAAATTGCACCTCTAATTTTTTTAAATCTTCATACATTTTAGGCGTGTTGTGGTAAAACAAGTATCGTTCAGGATGTGCTAAAATTGGTTGGTATCCTTTGAGTTGAATTTCAAAAATTATTTCTCTTAATGCTAAAGGAGGATTCAAATAGGACATTTCTATAAGAATGTAATTGTCTTTTAAAGTAAGTAGTTTTTCGGTTTCAAGACGTCGTAAGAAGGCTTCATTTAACATGTATTCTGATGCTGCATGTTGAAGCATACTGTCTAATGGATTGGATAATTGAATTTTTGTGTTTTGGAATGTTTCAGTAATTCCCTCTGATGTATTATCCCAAATTTCTGGCAATGTATGTGGTGTAAAGATGCATTTAGAAAATCCAATAGCATTTAAATGTGTTAACAATTCAATTGTTTGTTCTATGTTTTTAGCTCCATCATCAATTCCAGGCAATATATGGGAATGAATATCTACAAATCCTTCAGGAATTAGCTCAGATAATTTGGGTTTATTTTTGAATATTGAAAACACAGTTTTTTTTCAAAGATACATTTTTTTTAGTTTTTAAAAAAGGGTTCAAAGGTACAGAAGGACAAAGAGGCAAAGAGGCAAAGAGGCAATGGGGAGTTGGTTCGGATTATTTTTCTTTTTTTGGTTTTATAAATAACACCTAGATATACAAATTTAGTACATTTGCACCATGGAATTTTCGTCAAAATTATTAGAGAATGCAGTAAATGAGATGGCGCAATTACCTGGAATTGGTAAACGAACCGCTTTGCGATTGTTATTGCATTTATTAAAACAACCAAAAGAGCAAACTTTTTTTTTGTCACAAGCCTTAATGACGCTTCGAGAAGAAATAAAATTTTGTGAAAGTTGCCATACTATTTCTGATGTGACACTTTGCGAAATTTGCTCGAATCCCAAAAGAAATCATCAAATAATTTGTGTAGTTGAAGACGTTCGGGATGTAATGGCAATCGAAAACACAGGGCAATTTAGAGGGATTTATCACGTTTTAGGAGGGAAAATATCTCCAATGGATGGAATAGGACCGAGCCAATTGAAGATAAGTTCTTTAGTTGAAAAAGTTAAAACAGGAAAGGTTGAAGAACTTATATTCGCTTTAAGCTCAACGATGGAAGGGGATACAACTAATTTTTATATTTACAAACAAATAAAGGAAGCTAACATTATCACCTCAACCATTGCAAGAGGAATAGCTGTTGGTGACGAACTTGAATATGCCGATGAGGTTACTTTAGGGAGAAGTATTTTGCAAAGAATACCTTTCGAAAATACCTTTAAAAATAATTAGGCTATAAATGATTTGTCTTTACGAAATTGGTATATATAAAAGTATTTAAATAAAAATCAAGTAATAATACAAGATTAATAAATGGAAATTACTAAAATTTGTTGCATAGGAGCAGGATATGTAGGAGGACCTACAATGGCAATAATCGCTCAAAAATGCCCACATATAAAAGTCACTGTAGTTGACTTAAACGCAGAAAGAATTGCATCATGGAATGATGAAAACGTAGAGAATATACCAATTTATGAACCGGGATTAAGTGCAATAGTTGCAGAATCCAGAAACCGTAATTTGTTTTTTTCTACAGACGTGGAAGCAGCTATAGATGAAGCACAGATGATATTTATTTCTGTAAATACTCCGACCAAAACTTACGGTTCGGGCAAAGGGATGGCTGCAGATTTAAAATACATTGAACTTTGTGCCAGACAAATCGCCAGAATTGCGAAAGATGATAAAATTGTTGTTGAAAAATCAACTTTACCCGTTAGAACTGCAGAAGCAATTAAAAGTATCCTAGAAAATACTGGAAATGGAGTTCAATTCCAAATCCTATCCAATCCTGAGTTTTTGGCCGAAGGCACAGCCGTTCAAGATTTGCTAAATCCTGATAGAGTATTAATTGGTGGAGACCAATCAGAAGAAGGTAAAATTGCAATCCAAAAATTAGTTGCTATTTATTCAAAATGGGTACCAAGTCAACAAATTTTAAC
>CALPQA020000043.1 GCA_943325595.2 Auritidibacter sp. Marseille-P8566 | reverse complement strand
AGAGAAAGAGCAGAAAAATTGAACGAAGCAGATGCAATGATTTTCCAAACAGAAAGTCAATTGAAAGAATTGGGTGGTAAACTATCTGATGAAAACAAAACGGCTATCGAATATGCTTTGACTGAATTAAGAATGGCGCACCAATCGCAAGATGTTGCAGCAATCCAAACAGGATTAGACAACATTAACGCAGCTTGGAAAGTAGCTACAGAAGCTATGTATGCTCAAGGAGAACAAGGTCAAGCTGAAGCGCAACCACAAGAAGCGCAAGGTGACAATGTTCAAGATGTAGACTACGAAGAAGTTAAATAAGCAGAGAACCTGTTTTTTACATACTAAAAGAGGCCGTTCGATAAGAACGGCCTTTTTTCTTGCCACGAATTACACGAATTATCTCGAATTTTTTTTAGTCTGGCATCTTTTAGTTTTTTCTTTCGACATTAAGACTTTCGATACATTTCTTTTTTAATTGGTGTTAATTTGTGAAATTCGTGGCTGTTTTTTTTGGACTTTCGACTTTAAGACTTTAAGACGTTCGACACATTTCCCCAATCTGCCTATCTTGAATTTTAGAAAATAGTAGCAAACCAACACAAGCTCCAATAGTGGCAAACAACATATCCGATTGGGTGTCCCAAATATCGCCTTGTGTACCCAAAAATGCATCACCTTTATCACCCGTAGAAATCGAAACGCCCCATTCAATCCATTCATAAGCGGCACTTATAGCAAGACAAATAGCAACAATAATAAAGTTGAAAAAGCTTTTGTTATTGATTATTTTTTTGCGAATAAACAATTCTCTGATAATCAGTGCGGGAATCAATCCTTGTGCAAAATGGCCTACTTTATCATAATTGTTTCTCGTTTGATGAAAGGTTTCTCGGATGTAATCAAATAGGGGAACTTCTGCATAGGTATAATGTCCACCAACGAACAAAACAATGCAATGCAATAAAATCATGAAATAGGTAAAATTGGTAAAACGGAACCGTTTAAATGTCAGTGCTAAAATTAGAACTCCAAGCAGGGCAGGGAAGATTTCTAGGAAGCAGGTGAAACTTTCTTTAGGTTCGATAATTGACCAAAAGAACGTGGTACAAAAAACGGCGAGCATTAGGTATAAATATTTCATATTTGGTAGTAATTAGGAACTCCAAATATAGAATTATATTGGATAAAAAAAACGCCTTCATTGCCGAAGACGTTTTTAATTATTATAAAAGCAATACAATTATTTGTCAATCGAACCCAAAACGCGTTTCATAAAAGCGTTCAAAGCTTCCTTTTTGTCCATGCCACCTTTAATCATTTTTTGAACTTCAAGTGCGCCGTACATGTTGGAAATTAATTCCCCAATCACATCCAACTCTTCGTCTTTCAAAGACGGAACTTCGGTTAGAGCCTCTAAAACTTCTATAGTTTCAATTAGATAATCTTGGTCATTGTCTTCAACAAATTGCGTCAAATGTTTGATTACGGGTAGTTTCATAATTATAGAATTTCGTTTACCAATTCGATTAAAACTTCTGCTTTGTTGGTTTGTGTTTCGTTCACTAATTTTCCGTTTACAAAAGTTGCAAAAGTTGGCAAATTAGAAACGTTGGCTAATTTTCTTGATTCTGGAGAATTTTCAGCATCTATTAAAACAAAAGTCACCGCTTCATTTTCGGAGGCTAATTTTTTAAATTTTGGCTTCATAATTCTACAATTTCCACACCAAGAAGCTGAAAACTGAACAACCACTTTTTCATTTGTTGCTACTAAATTCTGTAAAGTATCTTCGTTTAATTCGATTAACATAGTATTGAATTTAAATGGTAATTTCAGTATTGAATATTAAAATTACCATTGTTATTGATATTGAAAATTGTTGTTGGTATTGAAAATTAATGAGAACCTAAATAAGCTGCTGTACTTTTTCTGTCAGCGTGCATGGCGTCTTTCCCTTTTTCCCAGTTTGCAGGACAAACTTCTCCATTGGTTTGTACGTGTGCATAGGCATCAATTAAACGTAAATATTCATTTACATTTCTTCCTAATGGCATGTCGTTTACACTTTCGTGGAAAATTTTTCCAGATTCGTCAATCAAGTAAGTAGCTCTGAAAGTTACGTTGGAACCTTCAATAATAATTGAATCCGTTTCTTCGCTATATTCTGTTGAATCGATATCAAGAATTCCTAAAATGTTAGATAAATTTCTGTTGGTATCGGCAATAATTGGATAAGTAACTCCTTCTATTCCACCGTTGTCTTTTGGTGTGTTCAACCAAGCAAAGTGTACTTCGTTTGTATCGCAAGAGGCACCAATTACGATAGTATTTCTGCTTTCAAATTCTGGTAAAGCCGCTTGAAAAGCGTGTAATTCTGTTGGACATACGAAAGTAAAATCTTTTGGGTACCAAAACAAAATTACTTTTTTGTTGTTTTTTGTAGCTTCTTCAAAAACGTTGATTTTTAAGTTATCACCCATTTCAGAAATGGCGTCTACTGCAATGCTAGGGAATTTTTTTCCTACTAATGACATAATTTATAATTTAATTATTAATGTTCTTTTTTGTTGTTGCAAATTTACGCAGTATCTGTTAACGCTGCTATCAATTTCAATTATATATTTTTATGAACTGATAGTTTTTTCTTATTTTAAATAATGATTCCTAAATATTATTCGTAGAAAGCGACTAATTCAGTTTGGTTTTATATATTTGTTTTAAAGAGCATTTGTCCTTTTCTATTGAAAAGAGGCGAGTGGTTCTCCTAAAACAATCAAATTTACTTTTACTATACTATGAATTTCTCCAACTTATTTCGAAAAAAAACGGTTCAAGATATTTTAAAACAAGTGGCTAAAAATGAAGCCGACGGACATAATTCGCTTGGAAAACATTTAAAAACTAGAGATTTAGCAGCTTTTGGAATTGCAGCAATTATTGGAGCTGGAATTTTCAGTACAATTGGAAAAGCCAGTTTTGATGGTGGCCCTGCGGTAATTTTCCTGTTTCTATTTACTGCAATTGCGTGTGGTTTTGCCGCTTTTGCATATGCTGAATTCGCTTCAATGGTACCCGTTTCAGGAAGTGCTTATACTTATTCTTATGTTGCTTTCGGTGAATTAATTGCCTGGATAATTGGCTGGGCGCTGATTATGGAATATGCCATCGGGAATATAACCGTTGCGATTTCGTGGAGTGATTACTTTTCTAGTTTGATGGACAATATCATTCTAAATCTAAATCATAAATACGATTGGCATTTGCAAGTGCTTGCGGATTGGGTTCAAATGGATTATTTGACTGCCTCAAATGGTTTCAAAGACGCCACAGCCTTGATGCAAAGCGGAAAATCTTTCGAAAATTTGAGCTCTGGATTGCAAGCAGCGTATACGGCTTGGACAACTTCACCTGTAATTGGCAATTTCCACATTGTAGCCGATTTGCCTGCTTTGGGAATTATAGTGTTTATCACAGCTTTGGTTTATCGTGGAATGAAAGAATCTCGAAATGCCAGTAATGCGATGGTTTTAGTGAAATTATGCATTATTTTATTGGTAATTGCTGTAGGTGTTTTTTATGTAGATGTCGACAATTGGAAACCATTTGCGCCAAACGGTGTGGGTGGAATTCTGAAAGGAGTTTCGGCGGTTTTCTTTGCTTATATTGGTTTTGATGCCATATCTACAACAGCAGAAGAATGCGAAAATCCACAGCGTGATTTGCCTCGTGGCATGATGTGGGCGATAATAATCTGTACCGTTTTATATATTGCAATTGCCTTAGTTCTCACCGGAATGGTTCATTATTCGGATTTAAATGTCGGTGACCCTTTACTTTTTGTATTTGAAAAATTAGATTTAAAAGTAATGTCGGCGATAATTGGGGTTTCAGCAGTTATTGCAATGGCGAGTGTTTTATTGGTATTTCAAATGGGGCAACCTCGAATTTGGATGAGCATGAGTCGTGATGGCTTGTTGCCAAAAAAATTCTCAACAGTGCATCCAAAATTCAAAACGCCATCGTATGCAACAGTTGTTACGGGTTTTGTTGTGGCCGTTCCAGCCTTGTTTTTGAACCTTACTATGGTAACCGATTTATGTAGTATTGGAACCTTATTTGCGTTTGTTTTGGTTTGCGCGGGAGTTTTGGTATTACAAAATAAAACCGATATTCCTCGTGGGAAATTCAAAACGCCGTATGTGAATTCTAAATTTATCATCCCAGTTTTATTGCTTGCAGGATTGTTCTATGCGTTTAATTACAATACTAAAAACACAATAGATTTTCTGACCAATGAAAAGAAAATCAACGCACCCGAAGATATCGTTACTTCATTGGACAAAGGACAATCCGAATTGGTTTATGCCTATTTGACGACTTTTGATAAAAATAATGTTTCTGATTCTGAGCCTGATTTAGAGGCAATTTTAAGCAAATACAACGAAAACGAAGCGCAATATGAAGCCGTTATCAAAGCATTGCCAATTTCTGAATCTCAAAAATATGAAACAGGTTTCAGTCTTTTCAAACACAAAATCCCAATGTGGATATTCTTGATTGTATTATTAGGATTAACCATTTGGGCTTACCGCCAAAATTTATCACTAATTCCATTGTTGGGATTGATTTCTTGCTTGTACATGATGGCAGAACTCAGCGTTTGGAATTGGATTTATTTTACGATTTGGCTGTTAATTGGTCTCGTGATTTACTTTGGCTACAGCCGAAAAAACAGTAAATTGAACATAACGCAATAAAATAGATTCGATTTTTTGTTCTAATCTTATATCCGCTTTGATACTTTCGAAGCGGATTTTTTTATTCCCAATATAATTGCTTACTTTTGATGCTTAAAAAAAAATAGCAAATATGGCAGCAATAACATTAGGAGGAAATCCAATAAATACAAGTGGTGAATTACCAAAAGTAGGTTCTAAAGCAGTAGATTTTAAATTAGTTAAAGGCGATTTATCAATAGCTACCTTGGCTGATTTCGCGGGAAGTAAATTAGTTTTGAATATTTTTCCAAGTATTGACACTGGAACTTGTGCTGCTTCGGTTAGAAAATTCAATGAAAAAGCAAGTGCTTTGGAGAACACGAAAGTACTTTGCATTTCTAGAGATTTACCATTTGCCCAAAGTCGTTTTTGTGGTGCTGAAGGATTAGAAAACGTAATTAATCTATCGGATTTTAATACAGGAGCCTTTGGAAAAGATTACGGTTTAGAAATTTCAGATAGTGTTTTGGCAGGTTTGCATTCAAGAGTTATTATCGTAATCGATGAAAACGGCGTTATTACTCACACAGAACAAGTGGGCGAAATAGCTAACGAGCCTAATTATGATGCCGCTTTAGCTGCACTTTAATACAAGATATGGAATTTCAAAAAGACACTACTTTTTTTACTGGAAGGTTTAAAAGTATGGGATTTGCCTTAAAAGGCGCTATCAAACTTATTACTACTGAGCACAGTGTAATGGTACAATCATCATTGGCTGTAGCGTTGATTGTTGCGGGTTTTTACTTTAATATATCGCATACAGAGTGGATGTTTCAAACCTTGGCTATTGGCTTGGTTTTGAGTATTGAGGGCTTGAATACTGCGGTTGAAAAAGTAGCTGATTTTATACATCCTGAGTTTCACGAAAGAATAGGTTTTATAAAAGACATAGCCGCAGGTGCAGTATTTTTTGCAGCAATGACCGCAATTGCAATAGGTTTGATAATTTACATTCCAAAATTCATATAATAAATTCTTTGTTTTTATAGTAATTAGTACAATCAAGAATGGCAAAAAAGACTACAACAACCGATAAAAAGGCTTCAAGTGCTGAAGGTAAAAAGCCTTGGATGATGCCCCGACAGTATAAAATCCTAATTGGGTTTGTATTTATATTGTTTTCTATTGCATTATTATTGGCTTTTATTTCGTTTTTTATCCACGGACAAGAAGATCAAAGTGCTGTTTCCGAATTGGGAAATCGCGCACAAACCGTAAACAATTGGTTGGGTAAATTTGGTGCTTTTCTAGCAGATTTATTCATTTACCGTGGTTTCGGTATTGCTTCGTTTTTGTTTGTCAAGTTGTTTTTCTTAACAGGAGCTTTCTTGGTTATGGATATTGCATTAAAGAAAATGAGGAGCGTTTGGTTTTGGGATTTATTTGCGGTCGTAGTACTGTCCATTTTATGTGGCTTTTTTGCAACGTCACTACCAGAATTGGGAGGAACTATTGGCTATGAAATGAACTTGTTTTCTCAGGATTATATAGGAAAATCAGGAACACTTTTAGTTTTGATATTAGGATTAGCAATTTATTTGATATTCAAAATTAAAATTTCTCCAGATGCAATTAAGGCCTTTTTTGAAAGAACTAAAAAAGAAATTGACACCGAATTAGCTGTAAATCACAAACCGGTTGCCGATGGTTTGTATAATCTTGAAGAGTTTGCTGTTGCCGAAGTAGAAGAGGAGGAAGAAGTAATTCCAGAACCCGTTTTGAAACCTACATCACAATTCGAAATCAATAAAGAAGCGTTGAAACCTACCATCAGCAGTTCTTCTGAAATCAATATGGATCCCGTTTTGAAAACGATGCCATTGTCCGTAGAACCATCAATTGCGCCAGAACCTACTCCAGAAATTGAAAGTGATTTTGTAATTGAAAAAGCTCACGAAGAAGATATTGTGGAGGAGAATTTAGCTTCTCGATTGGTAGCAGATTTTGGATTATTTGACCCAACTTTGGAATTGTCAAATTATAAATTCCCAACATTAGATTTGTTGAAAGAATATTCAACCGGAGGAATTACTATCAATCAGGAAGAATTAGAAGAAAATAAAAACAGAATTTTAGAAACCTTACGGAATTATAAAATTGAAATAGCCCAAATTAAAGCAACTGTTGGTCCATCGGTAACTTTATATGAAATTGTACCAGAAGCTGGAATTCGTATTTCGAAAATCAAGAGTTTAGAAGACGATATTGCCTTATCATTGTCGGCACTAGGAATTCGTATTATTGCACCAATTCCAGGTAAAGGAACTATTGGTATTGAGGTTCCAAACAAGAATCCAACCATGGTTTCAATGAAAAGTGTGATTGGTTCGGCACGTTTTCAAGAAGCTGAAATGGAATTGCCAATTGCTTTAGGGAAAACCATTTCTAATGAAACGTTTGTAGTTGATTTGGCTAAAATGCCCCATTTATTGATGGCAGGAGCTACTGGTCAAGGAAAATCTGTTGGTTTGAATGCGGTTTTAACTTCCTTATTGTATAAAAAACATCCAGCAGAAGTAAAATTTGTTTTGGTGGATCCAAAGAAAGTAGAATTAACTCTTTTCAATAAAATTGAGCGTCATTATTTAGCTAAATTACCCGATTCTGGCGATGCTATTATTACAGATAATGCCAAGGTTGTCAATACTTTGAATTCCCTTTGCGTTGAAATGGACAATCGTTATTCGTTATTGAAAGATGCGATGGTTCGTAATATCAAAGAATACAATGATAAATTCAAAGCGCGTAAATTAAATCCAGAAAATGGGCATCGTTTTTTACCGTATATCGTTTTAGTAGTTGATGAGTTTGCCGATTTGATTATGACCGCTGGGAAAGAAGTAGAAACTCCAATTGCAAGGTTAGCACAGTTAGCGAGAGCCATCGGAATTCACTTGATTATTGCCACGCAACGTCCATCGGTTAACGTAATTACAGGTTTGATAAAAGCGAATTTTCCTGCGAGAATAGCCTTTAGAGTAACCTCTAAAATTGATTCAAGAACCATTTTGGATACACAAGGAGCGGATCAATTAATAGGTCGTGGAGACATGCTTTATACTAATGGGAATGATGTCGTTCGGGTGCAATGTGCCTTTATTGATACTCCAGAAGTAGAGAAAATTACAGAATTTATTGGTTCACAAAAAGCGTACGCGGATGCCTATTTGCTTCCAGAATTTGTTGGAGACGAAAGTGGCATCAATCTTGATATGGATATTTCCGAAAGAGACTCCTTATTTAGAGAAGCTGCTGAAATCATTGTTACTGCACAGCAAGGTTCTGCATCACTTTTGCAAAGAAAACTTAAATTGGGTTACAACCGAGCTGGAAGATTGATTGATCAATTGGAGGCTGCTGGAATTGTAGGGCCATTTGAAGGAAGCAAGGCAAGAAATGTAAATATTCTAGATTTAGCTGCTCTTGATCAGTTTTTCAGTAATGAACAAAATTAAAACAAAAATGAAAATCAAGATGAATCCATTTCAACTAAAAGTAAGCCAATCTATGGTTGGTTCTATTTTAATTGCTTTTGCAATGCTTATGAGTTTTGGCGTAAAGGCGCAAGACAAAAAAGCGAAGGAATTGCTAGATGAAGTGACTACAAAAATTAAGAGCTATGATAATATTGTTATCGATTTTAAATATTCGTTGAATAATTTAAAGGAAAATATCAATCAGGATAGCAAGGGAAATGTTACCATGAAAGGCAATATGTATGTGTTGAATTTAATGGGCGTAACTAAAATATTTGATGGTAAAAAAACCTATACGATAAATCCTGAAGACGAAGAAGTTTCGATTTCTAAGTTGAACGAAAAAGAGGACAATGCCATTACACCTTCAAAAATGCTTACTTTTTTCAATACGGGATACAAATTCAATTGGGATATTCTTCAAAATGTGAGAGGTAGAAAAATACAATACATAAAATTGGCACCTGTCAATTCTAAAGACCCAAGAAAAGAAATATTGCTTGGGATTGATATTCAGACCAAAAACATCTACAATTTAATTGAAGTTGGTAAAAATGGTACAAAAACAACTTTGACTGTTAATTCTTTCAAAACCAATCAGCCGTTATCAAAGAATCAATTTATCTTTGAAGCCAGCAAGTACCCAAAATACTACATCAATAAACTAGATTAATTTGAAGTGAAAATACTAGATAAATACATTTTAAAAACCTTCATGATTACATTTACCACGGTATTTGTAATCTTGTTTTTTATATTCATACTTCAAACGATTTGGCTATTTATCTACGATTTAGCGGGAAGAGATTTGGATTTAATGCTAGTTGTGAAATTCTTACTTTTTGGTATGCCAAGAATTATTCCACTCGTATTGCCACTTTCGGTGCTATTGGCTTCTATTATGACTTTTGGAAATTTAGCCGAAAACTACGAATTTGCAGCCATGAAATCGGCAGGAATTTCGTTGCAACGTGCTTTAAAAAGCTTGACAATATTTATCTTTTTCTTGAGTATTCTAGCGTTTGTTTTTGCTAATAATGTCATTCCTTATGCCGAATATAAATTCATCAATTTCAGAAAAAACATTGCCCAAAGAAAACCAGCCATGGCCATTGCAGAGGGACAATTTAGTGAAATTGGTTTTTATACCATTAAAGTAGATAAGAAATCAGGAGAAAACGGAAATCATCTTACTGGAATTACCATCCACAAAAAATCAGTTCGAGGCGATGGTGTTCGTACGGTTATTAAAGCCAAATATGGAGATTTGATAAGCAATGAAAATTCGAATATCTTAAAATTAGTTCTGAACGACGGGTATTATTATGAAGATATTATCCCGAAGAATTATGAGGACAGAAAGAAAATTCCATTTGCAAAAGCATCCTT
>CALPQA020000042.1 GCA_943325595.2 Auritidibacter sp. Marseille-P8566 | reverse complement strand
GTTCAGCAGCAGCAACAGCTTGCGGCTTTAGACACAACCATCGTTATTTCGAATCAAAGACTGGCTTTGGCGCAAAATCGATTTACGATTGGAAAAGCTTCAAAATTAGAAGTTTTGAATGCTCAGGTAGATTTGAATACCGATAAAGTGATGTTATTAAGACAAAAAGAATTGTATGCCAATACTAAGGTTTTACTGAATCAAATTCTTGCCAGAGATCTAAAAACGGACTATAAAGTTATAGCGATTGTTCACGTTGATACTACCCTTTTACTTCCGGAATTGACCGCTTTGGCAGAAAAACAAAATCCACAAGTAGAAACGCAAATCATCAACAAACGAATTTCTGAATTGCAGTTAAAACAAATCAAAGCAGCACGATATCCTACATTGAAAGTCACTACAGGATATACTTTTACCGACACCCACTCCGATTTAGGTTTCACCACCCAATCATCAGCCAGAGGTTTGAACTATGGTTTTGGCGCAACTTTGAATGTCTTTGATGGCTTTTCACAAAACAGAAACGAGAAACTTGCAAAAATCGAAATTGAAAACGCTTCAATAAGTATCGAGCAACAAAATTTAGCCTTGCATACTCAATTGGCAACAGCGTTTCAAACCTATTTGACCAATTTAGAACTGATTGCATTAGAAGAAAAAAACGAAGCCATTGCCAAACAAAATCTAAACATAACCTTAGATAAATTCCGAATTGGAACCATCACAACTCTAGAATTCAGAACCGCACAATTGAATTATATCAATGCAAAAGTGCGCTTCAGTGATGCTCAATTCCAAGCCAAATTATCAGAAATTGCGCTGAAAGAATTGGCAGGAACTTTAAGTTTATAAACCCTTTAAACCTAAAATCATGATTTCATACAATACCAAAGACTGGTTTACTTTTATTTTTAAATTCCATAAATCTGACACTTTTAGAACCCTTTTTCCAATCATGGTTGCCATCGGCGCCTACTCCGGAATTATTGGGTATTTGGAAATTGAATATTGGAAATTACCCCAAGAAAGTTACGTAAAAAACATAACAATTATGCACGGAATGTTAGGCTTCGTCATTTCGTTATTGCTCGTTTTTCGAACCAACACTGCCTATGATCGTTGGTGGGAAGGTCGGAAATTGTGGGGCGCCCTAGTCAACAACAGTCGGAATTTAGCCATCAAATTATCGGTAATCTTGCAGGACGAAAACGACCGAAATTACTTTCGCAAGATGATTCCCGGTTATGCCTCCATTTTGCACAAACATTTGAATAATAATGATACCAGCAAACAGCTTTTTGAAGATGTCGATTTAGAAATTGATCGCCACAAACACAAGCCCAACCAAGTGGCAAAAATGCTATTTCATAAAATCAATGATTTATACCATTCTAAAAAAATCACAGGTGACCAACTCATTATCCTGAATGCCGAAGTACAATCGTATACCGAAATTTGTGGCGCTTGCGAACGAATAAAAAACACTCCAATCCCCTATTCTTACAGTGCTTTTCTAAAAAAATTCATCTTCTTCTACGTCATGACACTTCCCTTTGGCTACGCCTTTAGTTTGGGCTATTATGTAGTTCCCGTCGTGGTTTTTGTGTTCTATGTATTGGCCAGTTTAGAGCTCATTGCCGAGGAAATCGAAGATCCTTTCGGAACAGATGAAAACGATTTACCAACACACAAAATCGCCGAAAACATTAAAAAACATATCGAAGAATTAATTTAAAAATTCCCCTAAAAACGACTTTCATAGGTTTCAATCGCTTTCCTGTTGCTATTCCTTTTTGCTTTAGGAGCGAATTGTCCTTTTGAGTTTGGAAATGCAATTCCCGCTCTCGCCTCTATCTCTTCGCTTTGCTACGAGGATGGTGGCTCCATCGGGGCTATGGGAAAAATTGTTTTGCTTACTTTTATTTTCTGGCTTTAAAAAAAACTGCTTTTGAAAAATTAAAACTATATTTGAAAATAAATAATACAAAACATAACTTCTACAATCTACCCATAATTGGGTTAATAGGCGCTACTTTATATCGGTTATATAGAAGTTATGTAATATTTTAACAGATCATCGAAAAATCAACAAAAAAACAATGAGAGCAATTTTAATATTAACACCTTACATTTTAGTTCCGCTTATTATTACACTTTTTTTTAGACGTTTTAATCATTCAGGCAAAAATCTAACTTATGCTTTAACTGGAATAATAATTTTCTTTTATCCTTTTGGATTATTTTGGTTTGACGACTATTTGAATCCAGTTCCTCCTGGTCCAAGATGTGGAAATCCTCAAACCTTCTTTTTTTTTGGAAGCTTAATTATATTCTTACCAATTACATTGTTTATTCAGTATATTTTTAATGAAATACTAATGACTAATAACACAAAGCGGTAAAATATATTGATTCTAAAAAAATTATATTTTGGTTCAGAAGATGACGAAAAATAAAATGAAAGACATCGCAGAAACAAAATACGGCACGTAACAGCGGTTTGCCAAATTTTGGTATTTGGCCTTAATTTAAATATGGTTTTGTATTTGGAAGATTTGGCAAATCCGAATAATGGACTTAATTTAGTCCCAAACCCGCTGCAGTAAAAGAACGTTAGCAGAGATTTTAAAAACAGACTACGTAATATCAAAAATTATGAAAAAGACAGTATTGATTTTCGCATTTATATTATTCAGCATTTGTGTTCAAAGTCAAAATAGTCTGGAAAAATTAAAAACTCAAACTGTTGAAGAAGGCAAGAAACTTTGGGCGTCAGAAATGGCTTCTTGGTATGGTACCGATTTGTTTCTTGAAAAGTATCATGAAAGAGATAAAATTGGTGGCTATTTTTCGTATGTTGAAAATCCTGAAAAATCTACCTGCGTATTTTATGGCAAAGGAGAAAATCCAAAGATAATTGGCACAATGGTTTTTGATGAAACTTACAATACTAAAACTGCCAATTACAATTTACTAGAAAGAGAAATGACATTTTCTGAAAAAGAATATTACACATTGAGAATGAAAACGCAAGAATTAATAAAGAAAGATACTATTTTCAAACACTATGAAAATACCACTTTGAATGTAATTCCAATAATTGATAAAGATGTAAAAAAAGTTTACTTACTTACTGGTTATAATGGAGATAAAAAAATTGTTGTATACGGAAATGACTACCTAATAACATTTGATAAAAAGAACAATGTTAAAAAGGCTAAAAAATTACATGCAAGTTATTTGCCTTTTGAATATGGTAATCCTAATAAATCAATAATCGCAGGAATGCACAATCATATAGATACGAGTGGAGAATTAATGTCACCAACAGATATTTGTACTACTATGTTGTATAAAAGTTTTACAAAATGGGAAAACTATTACGTAATTTCGAAAAAATATGTATCAATTTGGAATTGTAAAAAAGATGAATTATTTGTTATGACTAGAGAAGCATGGGAAAAGATTAATAAAAAGAGTGAAAAATAGTGGCTTTAACACATTCAAAACATAACAAATCCACAACAACATAAACAACCTTAAGCCTAAACATAAATAACGATGTACAGAATATTAAAAATTCATTTTTAGTAAAAAGTAGTCTTCCTGCTAAATAACAGAAAAACAATCCTATATTTGGCTATTATACAATTAAAACAATACTGTTTTTACTAATTATAGTACTATATTGCGAAAGCAAAATGAACTCATCCAACAAACCAAAATTTAAATACAAATTAATTAATCCCAAATATTTAAAAATGAAAAAAACTATTATCTCGTGTTCATTAGCCTTTGCGCTATTATTTTCAAGTTGTGCCACAATCGTTTCTGGCTCAAAACAAAAAGTAAAATTCTCAAGTAATCCATCAACGGCAAGTGTTTTTATCGACCAAGTTGAAGTTGGAAAAACACCTTTTGAAGTAAAACTTGAAAGAAAAAGCGAACACAGTGTGATGATCAAATTAGATGGTTATCAAACCTATGAAACAAAACTTACCAAACAATTCAATGCTTGGTACCTTGGAAATATTGTTTTTGGCGGTTTAATTGGCCTAATCATTGACCCAATTACAGGAGCAATTTACAATTTGACACCAAGTGAAGTAAATTCTCAAATGAATAAAAGTACTGCTTTTATAAACAAAGGAAATGACATTTATGTTGCCATAACAATGGACATCGACCCAACTTGGAAAAAAATTGGACAACTTGAAAAAGTAAACAAGTAATACCAAAACCATAACTTCCACACGAAAAGAATTTTGACTTTATAAATTCTTTCGTGTGGTTTTTTTTTGTTAGAAATTCATTTTCTATTTCATCGTCACAACACTTTTTAGGGTGTTATTTAAACAAAAACTATGTCATTAAAAAAAATATCAATATTCGTTTTTATCTTAATTTCACTTGATTTTTTCGGGCAAGCAGTTAATAATGAACCCGCCAAATCGATAGTAACAGTGAGTCTTTTTTCTCCATTATTGAATTATGCCCCAAGGTGGAATGTTGGCTACATAAAAAAAATAAACGAACGGTATTGGGTTGGAATTGATTTTGGATATGGTAACGCAAATACTGCCGTAAATTTTGCAAAAAGCGGGAAATGGATTCATGACTACTACCAATTATTTGAAATTCGTCCTGAGATTTACTATGATTTAAATCCAAAATCTAAATTGAAACATTTAATTTCAGTAGAATTATTTTACATTAACCACAAAGATAGTTTCAAAAACAGCACCTATTTTGACACCAATGAAAATAGCTATTACCATTATGATACAGCCGATTATAGCCGAATAAAATCTGGTTTAAATCTGAATTATAATATGATATTTAATATCTATAAAAATTTAGCTTTTATGCAAAAAATAGGAGTTGGATTCAGACAAAGAAATGTAACTTACACTAACATAATTAATAAAGTTGAAAACCTAGATCCTTATCCAAAAGATAATTTTATACCCTTTAATATTGATACATTTATAAAGGAAACGGGGATAAAAAACAGCTTTAATTTAAACCTTGAATTAAAACTAATTTATAAATTTTAGTTATAATTGACCTCACAAGAAAACTGCTCCTGCCCTTAAAAACCCAAAACAGAAGCTGACAAAAAATGACCTAATCCGAAATTAATTTCAATACAGTCAAGCAAAAGTTCGTTTGAATTTGCGCTACAATATTATAAATAAAGCTATAAGTTTGGAGCGAATTGTCCTTTACTATTTGGAAATGCAATTCCCGCTCTCCCCTCTATCTCTTCGCTTCGCTGCGAGGATGCCGGCTCAATCGGGGCTAAAGGATCAATTGTTTTGCTTTCTTTTTTTTTATGGCTTTAAATAAAACTGCTATTTAGAAATTAAGACTATATTTGAGAATAAATAATGTCTGATGTTTGTCATACAAAGTTACCCGAATTAGTATTGATAGGTCCGACTTTGTCAGAGTAACAAACTAGTTTTGAGTACTACATGCTCAAAATAAAAAAGTTAGTAATACAACAAATTGAGTTAAATAAAAAGAGAACAGAAATTGGTTAAAATATTACAATATAGACTTTTGATTTTTGGAATATTAACATTGTGTTTTGGAATTTACGGATTATCAAATATTTTCTATTTGAAATCTGATTTGATAGAAATTAAAGGAACATTGAAAACCGTAATAAATAAAACATCGATAGTTGAAGACAGAAGAGGTTTTAAAAGCAATTTAACTGAACTTATATTTTCTTTGAATGAAAGACAACAACAATATCATTTGAAAGAAAATATTGGAAATGATGAAACAAATAATGAATTTGACAGATTAAAATTAATTATCGATAATTCAAATAAAATTTCTATTTGGATTAAAAAAAATGAAATTGAGAAATTTGAACCAAATATTTATGAAATAGAAATTGATAACAAAATAGAAAGCAACTTCAAAAGTTTACATTCAGAAAACTTTTTAATTCAATATTTTTTATTAATAATAGGAATTGCATCAATAATTGGATATTTATGGTTAAAATATCCAGAAATAATAAAGAAAATATTAAACTAATATTTGAACAAACTCTGAACATACCATTAGCGTATTTGGAATCCGTTCCCAAAATCAAAAAAACAAAATAATTGTCCTACTCAATTTGTTCTAGCATTTAAGAGAAATTGAGATAATTTCATATTTACAAATCAAGACTTAAATCTCATCTTGTAAAAACTTAACGAGATTACTTCGTTTCTCGCAATGATAAACTAGCATTCCTATCTTCCTGAAAAATTAATAATTTCTCGAATCAAAAAGCATTTTTCATCTTCAACTTAATTTCTTCCAAACACAAGTTGTTAATGCTTCCCTCGTGGGTGTGTTTGGTGGCTTTTGGCGATTGAAAAGTTCCGTTTTCCAATTGTTCCGCAACCGTTTTATAGGCATCTCGAAATGGAATTCCAGCAACAACCAACTCATTCAAAGCATCCACCGTAAACAGGTAATTGTATTTTTTATCGTCCAAAATATGCTCTTTTACTTGAATGTCTTTAATAGCAAAAATTGCAATATCCAAACACGCATTTAGGTTTTCAATTGCTGGAAACAAGCCTTCTTTCAAAAGTTGTAAATCACGGTGGTACCCGCTCGGAAGATTATTGGTTATCAACGTAATCTCATACGGCAACGCCTGAATTTTGTTGCATTTTCCGCGAATTAATTCAAATACATCTGGGTTTTTTTTGTGTGGCATAATACTAGAACCCGTAGTTAAATGCGACGGTAAACTAATAAAATCAAAATTCTGACTCATATACAAACATACATCCATAGAAAACTTAGACAACGTTGCCGCAACACTACTCATGGCAAAAGCAACCGTTTTTTCTGATTTACCACGGCTCATTTGTGCCGCCACAGCATTGAATTTTAAGGTTTCAAATCCCAATTCTTGCGTAGTAAAAGTTCGGTTTATCGGAAAAGAACTTCCATACCCAGCAGCCGAACCCAATGGATTTTGATCGACTACTTTCAAAGCTGCATTTAGAATACTAACGTCATCGATTAAGGTTTCCGCATAGGCAGAAAACCACATTCCAAATGACGAAGGCATGGCGATTTGAAGGTGCGTATAACCTGGTAACAATACGTTTTGGTGCTTTTCAGCAGATTTCATAAGTAAATCAAAAAGGGCTTTTACCTGCTCTTTAAATGCGATCACAACGACTTTTAAATACAAATTTACATCCACCAGAACTTGGTCGTTTCTAGAACGTGCCGTGTGAATTTTTTTCCCCGCATCGCCTAATTTTGCCGTTAGTAAATACTCCACTTTGGAATGTACGTCTTCAAAACTGTCTTCAATTTCAAAATTGCCTTTTTCGATATCGTGTATAATTTCATTCAAAGCACGTACTAAGGAATCTGTTTCAGTGGTTGTTAAAAGCTGGATTTCACCCAACATTTTAGCATGCGCAATAGAACCTAATGCGTCGTATTTTGCCAAAACTAAATCCAATTCTCGGTCGTTTCCAACTGTGAATTGTTCAATTTTTTTGTCTGTTGGTATTCCTTTTTCCCAAAGTTTCATAGCACTATGATTTTAATTTTTGAATAAAAATTTCTAATTTCCTAAATACCCTAGCCCCGATAGCAGTGAAAATCCCACGGTAGTGTGAGGTACGAACAATATCGTGGATTGCAACGTATAGCGGGAAACAGCTCCTACTATTATTGCTTTAAAAAAGCATTTAAAATTTTAATATAAATTTCGATACCTTCTTCAATTTCAGATATATAAATAAATTCATTTGAAGTATGAGATCGTAATGAATCCCCAGGCCCCAACTTCAACGATTGGCACTCTAAAACCGATTGATCGGACAGTGTTGGCGAACCATACGTTATTCTTCCCAAGGCGATTCCTGCTTGAACCAACCCATGATCTTGAGGTATGGACGACGATTTCAAATTCAAAGAACGCGGTTGTACCACAGCATCGATATTTTGATTAATGATGTCTACAATTTCCTGATTGGTGTACTTTTCGTTTACACGAATATCTACAACTAAATTACATTCTGACGGAACCACATTGTGTTGTTTCCCAGCATTAATTTGGGTTACTGTAGCTTTTACAGGGCCTAAAACCTCCGAAATTTTATCGAATTGGTAGTTTTTAAACCATTCCAAAATTCCAATGGTTTTCATAATTGGGTTGTCTAAATTCACATGCGCGGCGTGACTTGCAGTTCCAAGCACCTGAACATCAAGAACTACCAATCCTTTTTCGGCAATTGCCAATTGCATCTGCGTAGGCTCACCAACAATAGCGCAATCCAACTCGGGTAAGAATTTCAACACGCTATTCAATCCGTTTTGACCACTGCTTTCTTCCTCTGCCGATGCCACCATTACAATATTGTGCGATAAATTTTCGGCTTTATAAAGATGTGTAAAAGCCGCAATCAGCGAAACCAAACAACCTCCTGCATCATTACTCCCAAGTCCGTAAAGCTTGTCGCCTTCAACAATGGCAGCAAACGGATCGATGGTATATCCTTGATTTGGGTTTACGGTATCGTGATGAGAATTGAGTAAAAGCGTGGGTTTTGATTTATCAAAATGCAAATTGTATGCCCAAATATTGTTGTTATTTCGCTCAAAAGGAATTTCGTTTTCTGTAAACCAAGCTTCAATTAATAGCGCTGTTTTATCTTCTTCACTTGAAAAAGAAGGTGTTTGTATAATTTTTTTTAATAACTCAATTGCCTCTATTGTAATATTTTCTATTGATTTCATTAAATTTATAGTTTAATAGTGGTGAAAATTGAATTCTCCTTAGATAACAAGTTTGGACTTCCAATAATTACCTTTTCAACTCCCTTTTTTAAAGCGTAAAAACAATTGTCCATTTTCGGAATCATTCCCGAGTGGATTGCTTTTTTCTCTAATAATTCTTTGTAATATTGTTCGTTTATTTGCAAAATAACAGCATTTTCATCTTCTGAATTGGCTAACACGCCTTGTTTTTCAAAGCAGTAAATCAATGAAACTTCAAAAGTTGTACTCAAAGAAATGGCAATTTCACTTGCAATCGTATCTGCGTTGGTATTTAAAAGTTGTCCTTTATTATCATGAGTAATCGCACAAAAAACAGGCGAAATTCCTATAGAGAGCAAGGCTTGCAACAATTCCGAATTTACCTTTTTTACATCGCCAACAAATCCAAAATCAATCGTTGGATGGTTTCGTTTCTCCGATTCAATTAAATTTCCATCAGCACCAGAAAAACCAATCGCATTACAATTGTGCGCTTGCAATTGTGCCACGATATTTTTGTTAATTGCTCCAGCATACGTCATCACAGCAACATCAAGCATTGGCGCATCTGTAATTCTACGACCATCAATTAATTGAGGAGTTAAGCCAATACTTTCAGCCATTTTTGTTGCCAATTTTCCACCGCCGTGAACCAGTATTTTATGCCCTTGAATTTTAGAAAAATCAGCTAAAAATAACGACAATTGAGACGGATTGTCAATTATGTTCCCTCCTATTTTTACAACCGTTAATGGCGTTTTATTTCCCATCTTTCAAGATTTTTTGCAAAACCAATTGAGCAGAATAGGTTCTGTTATTGGCCTGATTCATCACGATTGAAT
>CALPQA020000041.1 GCA_943325595.2 Auritidibacter sp. Marseille-P8566 | reverse complement strand
TACAGTTACGGCACCTTAAAGCAGAATTTAATTGACGGAATGAGCAAGCAAGAATTCATATTGTCTAAATTTCTAACGGTCGTTTTATTCGCTTTTATATCTACACTTTTTGTATTTATAATGTCATTAATTTTAGGTTATAGCTTTTCGTCTTACACTGAATTGGGAATTGTTTTCCAAGATTTAGAATACCTCTTGGCGTATTTCGTTAAATTAATCGGTTTCTTTTCCTTCTGTCTATTTTTAGGAATATTAGTAAAAAGATCGGCTTTTGCAATTGGATTTTTATTTGTTTGGAACATTTTAGAATCAATTTTAAAAGGTATTTTAAATTTTAAAATATTTCCAGAAGGAAAAACGGCTGAAAACATCATGCAATTTCTTCCTTTAGAATCAATGAGTAATTTAATTGTTGAACCTTTTTCGAGGTTATCAGTAATAAAAAACATTCAAACTGCTATTGGTGGTGCAGGAAATGGCAAGGACTACAGCGTTCACTTCACCTCTATTTTAATCGTATTAACGTGGACTGTTATTTTTATGTTAATGTCTTACAAATTATTAAAAAAACGAGATTTGTAGTATCTTTGTTGGGTTATGAAGAACACACCCAAAGCCCTCTTTTTTATTATATTTATCTGCTTTTCAGCTACCGTTCGCGCACAGTATATTCAAGTCGATGATTCTTATTCAGCCCAACGCTTGGTTGAAGAGGTTTTAGTAAACAATAGCCCATGCGCGACTGTTTCTAATATCTCGGTTAGTGGCGATACTTTTAGCGGGATTCAAAACAGCTATGGCTTTTTTAGTAATAATACGAGTGTTTTTCCATTCACTAATGGAATTGTTTTAAGTACTGCTAGAGCAAAAAAAGCAGAGGGTCCAAACTCTAACTTAATTGATGAAGGTTCAACATCTTGGCTTGGAGATGCAGATTTAGAACAAGCATTAGGAATCAGTGGAAGCATCAATGCGACTTCCTTAGAGTTCGATTTTACCCCACTTTCAAGTAAAATAAGTTTTAATTATATTTTTGCATCAGAAGAATACCACGACAATGCTTCTTGCCGCTATTCTGACGGGTTTGCGTTTCTTTTGAAAGAAGCAAATACTCAGGATCGCTATCAAAATTTAGCATTAGTTCCTAACACGACAACTCCTGTAAAAGTAACCTCCGTTCATCCCTTAATTCCGGGTGCCAATGGATGTCCAGCGATAAATGAACAATACTTTGATGCTTTTAACGGAACCGAATATCCTACAAATTTTAATGGACAAACGGTTGCAATGACAGCAAAAGCTACTGTAATTCCTGGCAGAACTTATCATATCAAATTAGTAATCGCAGACGAAGGAAATTATCGTTATGATTCCGCTATATTTCTTGGAGGTGGAAGTTTTAATGTTAATGCCGATTTAGGTGAAAACAAATTAATTGCCACAAACAATCCCATTTGTCAAGGAGAAACTTATGATTTAGATGCAACAACTTCTGGATTGAACACCTATTTATGGTATAAAAATGGGGTTTCAACTGGAATTACAACACCCATTTATACTGTTACAGATACTGGAGTTTACAAAGTCGAAATTACTTTAAATGGAACCGCTTGTGTTGCAACTGGAGAAGTTACAATAGAATATAGTGCTAGGCCAACTTTGACAAACGCAGTTTTGGTACAATGTGATGATAATAACGATGGGATTTCTACTTTTGATTTAACCAGAGTGAGTTCATTGATTACTGCAGGAAATACGCAATTAAGTCCCGTTATTTATTATGAAAACACAACCGATATAAATCCAATTCCAAATCCTACAAATTATCAGAATTTAACTACTAATACAGTTTTTGGCAAAGTTTCTAATCAATTTGGTTGTACTGGCTTTGCTTCGGTAACTCTTCAAATTTCAAATAATACTATCGCTCCCCAAAATCCAATTTTGAAATGTGATTCTGATACAAATAAAGATGGATTTGTAACATTTGATTTAAATATTGATGTATCACCTCAAATCGTATTTGGTTTACCTCCAGGTTTGACAGTTGAATATTATTTGACTCAAAGTGACGCTATTTCACAACACAATCGTTTACCAAATAGTTACACAAATACAACTGTAAATGAGCAAATTATCTATGCACGAATTGTAAATGGCCCTGATTGTTTTGGAATTACTCCTATAAAAATAAAAGTAATCGTTTTTAATCCAGCTCATTTTGAAGATGAAACTGTTTATCTGTGCGATGGAAATCCAAAGACAATTGCTATTGCAAATGGCTATTCGAGTTATTTATGGACCAACACCGCCACAACTTCATTTACTTCAATTGCTACCGCAGGAAATTACACCGTAACCGCGTCTAATGTAAATGGGTGCCTCGCCACTAAAAAATTTATTGCCATAAATTCAGGAATTGCATCACTAATTTCTGTCGCAATAAATGATTTTTCTGGGAATGAGAATTCTGTATTGCTAAATTATTCTGGAAATGGTGATTATGAATTTTCGCTTGACGGCATTCATTTTCAAAACAATCCATTATTTACAAATGTTTCCGAAGGCGACTATTTGGTTTATATAAAAGATAAAAATGGATGTGGAATGCCTACTCCAATTCACATTTACGTATTGGATTATCCTATATTTTTTACTCCAAATGGAGACAGTTATAATGATTTTTGGACAATTAAAAATGGAGCTAAACACCCAAATATGTTGCTTTATATTTTTGACAGATACGGAAAATTAATTTCGCAAGTAAATCCAAAAGGGAACGGATGGGACGGAACCTATAATGGCCACCCTCTACCTGCAGAAGATTATTGGTTTACAATTGTTTTAGAAAATAATCGAATTATTAAAGGTCATTTTGCTCTTTTGAGATAAATAACCTATTTTTACACATTGCGAAATAAATATATGAAAAAATTAGTCCTACTTTTTTTACTATTATCCTCCTTGATTACTTTTTCTCAATTGAGTAATAAGCATTGGATTCCGCCTTTACATTCAAGGGATGCAAGTCAAATTGCAGACCAATATGTTTATTTATCAACTCCCGAAACTACTCCGTTTTTAGTAACAATAACTGATGGAAGTGGAAATCCGTATCCAAATTCACCTGTTTTAATATCTGCAGCTACTCCAACTTTCATTTCGATTGGAACTGGACAGCCTACAAAAATGTTTTTAAATCTTAGTGATGTCAATACAGTAGTCTCAGACAAAGGAATTATATTGACAGGAAACAAAGATTTCTATGTGAGTTTTAGAATGCGGGCAGACAATCATGCTGAAACACTAATATCGAAAGGAAGACCAGGTATTGGAAAAAGTTTTAGATTGGGATGTTTAATAAACGAAACACAGGACAACAGAAAATCATTTGTAGCAAGTGTAATGGCTACAGAAAACAACACAACCGTAACTTTATCAAACTATAATGTAGATGTAATCTTCGCATCTGGATTGGGAAACATTACGGCAGACAGTCAAACATTTACATTAAACGCTGGACAAAGTATTGTTTTTAGTGGTTACAGCAATGTCACTGCAAATTTAACTGGAATTATTGGAGCACTAATAACTGCTGATAAAGACGTTGCAGTAAATACTGGAAATGCTCTTGGTGGTTCCGAGAATAGTAAAGCTGATTTAACCTTAGATCAAATTGTTTCGTCAGCACAAATTGGAACTGAATATGTCTTCATTAAAGGGAATGGATCGGCTGTCATGGAAACACCGCTAATTGTTGCTCATCAAGACGGTACAGCAATTTTTATTAATGATATTCCTACTCCAATAACGACAATTAATGCAGGGGAATACTATGTAATTCCCAATTTCTATTACCAAGGAACAGCCAATAGCAATTTGTATGTAAAAACCAGTAAACCCGTATTTGCTTATCAATTTATAGGTGGTGGATCGAGTACTGCAACATCTGGTTTGAACTTCATTCCGCCCTTAAGTTGTTTTTTTCAAAATTCAGTTAATATCCCTTTGGTAAACCAAATCGGTAGCACCAATTATACTGCAGATTTAATGATTTTGACGTATTCAACAGCTACGATAACTATAAATGGAACTGCAATTTCAAACACCCAAGCACAAGCTGTTCTTGGAAATACTGATTGGGTTTCGTATCGAATTGGAAATCAAACAGGAAATGTAAACGTCGTTTCTACAGGTCCGTTAGCTGTAGGAGTATTTGGATATCAAGGAACCGCATCTGGATTTGCAGGATATTATTCTGGATTTGGAAGCACACCCCAAGACACTAATATTACAGTTTGTTCCAACACTACTCAAAACCTATTTGATATAATTACTGGAAATCCTGGTACTGGCGGTACTTGGACAGTGCCCGTGGGTGGAACATCACTAAATGGAAATATTTTTGATCCAGCCACAAATATCCCTGGAGAATATATTTATACATTCACAAAAAACTGTAATACTTCGCTAACAACTATAAGTGTAAAAGTAATTGTTACTGTTCAGCAAATTAAAAAAGCGGGAATCAGTAACTCCACTTCTTCTTGTGTGACAACGCCTCCTTATGATTTGTTTACTTTGCTAGGAACAACTGCCGAAATTGGAGGTACATGGTCTCCTTCATTGTCTTCTGGAACTGGAATTTTTAATCCTGCTGTGAATGTAAGTGGCATTTACACCTACTCATTCCCTGCCGTAGGTTCTTGTCCCGCTGTTTCAGCAGCTATAACTGTGAATAATTCTGTTGTTCCAATATTAAATACCTTAACAGATTTTGTAAAATGTGATGATAATACAGATGGAGATGAAACTAATGGTAGTGTAACATTCGATTTAAGTACAAAAACTAGTGAAGTATTAGGAACGCAAACTGGCATTAATGTTACTTATCATATTAATCAAAACGATGCCGATTTAGGACAAAATGGAATAACAACGATTAATTCAGGAAATGCAACTATATGGGTAAGACTGACAATTATTGCTTCGGGTTGTCACTTAGTAAACTCTTTTAATTTGGTTGTTCACCCATTGCCAGTAGTAAATGATACAACAATTGTGCAATGTGACGATGATTTAGATGCAATTACCTCGTTTAATTTGACGGTAAATAACCCTCAAATTTCTACAAACTTTGCGAACGAAATTTTCACCTATCATACCTCTTTTGCTGGAGCAGATGCAACTCCTCCAACAGATGAAATTTTAACCCCATTGACTTTTACAAATACAACTCCAACCTTAATGTATGTTTGGGCAAGAATTATGAATGCTGACGGATGTCATAAAGTTGCAAAATTAACTTTAAGAGTTCCTGCACCAAATATCCCAAATACCTATACTATTGTAATGCCTCCTGTTTGTGATGATTTATTAGACATTAATGGCAATAATAACGCCAATAATAACGACCGTGATGGAATTGCAACTTTTAATTTCAGTTCAACTGAAGCAACTATTAGGGCTCTTTTACCAACTACAGGTGTTTACAATATTAGGTATTATAGAAATCGTGCAGATGCTTTAGCGGAGTTAAATGGCATTACTGATTTAGTAAATTACAGAAATATTGGTTACCCAACGACTCAAAGTATTTGGGTTCGAATAGACAGTGATATCTCAAATGCCTGCTATGGTTTAGGACCATTTGTAACTTTAAAAGTGGAAGCCTTGCCGTTTGCTCATCCTGTTGTAATTCCAAGACAATGTGATGATAATCAAGATGGGATTTTTAATTTTAATACAGCAACCTTAGAACGTGATTTATTATTGGGGCAAACTGGAGTAGCGGTAACCTATTTTGATGCAGCGAATAATCCATTGCGAGATTCCAATACTAATTTGATTACAAGTCCGTTTCCTGCAACTTTTTCATCAACATCACAAATTATAAAAGCGGTTGTTACCAATACAACTACCCAGGCGTGTTCTTATTCAACGACTATCGAATTCATAGTTGATAAATCACCAATAGATTTTACAATTCCAACAACTTTGACAATAACGTGTGATGATGAGATTGATCCAACGTTACAAAATGGGCAGTTTAACTTTACAAGTTCACAAGCAATTCATGATATTGTAACATTTGGGCAACCTGCTGGAATGGTTATAGAATATTATGATGAAAACAATGTTTTGCTTTCTACACCGTTGCCAAATCCATTGCCTGTGACTTTGACGAAAGATATCAAAATCATTATCAAAAATCCAATAAATCCTACTTGCGCAATTACTAAAACAATTACTTTTATAGTTAATCCTGTTCCAAAAATTGAATTAGAAAGTACAGAATTAGTATGTAGCAATGACCCAACTTTTTTCGTGTTGTTAGATGCTGGAATCACCGATGCTACTCCAACAACTAATTATACTTATGTTTGGTCTAAAGATGGTGTAATTATACCATCAGAAACATCCTATACACTTAACGTAAATGTAGAAGGAATTTATACAGTAAAAGTTAGTAATGCTTTAGGTTGTTTCCGAATTAGAACTATCACGGTAATAGCTTCGGATGTGGCGCATTTTCAGATGCCTACAATTACAGACTTAAGTGACAACAATACTGTAATAATAAATGCAACCGGCCTTGGAAACTATGTTTATAGCATGGATTATCCAAATGCGTACCAAACAATTAATATTTTTACAGATGTTCCAGCTGGAATACACACGGTATTTGTAAAAGATTTAGACGGTTGCGGTACTTCTACACAAACAATCTCTGTGATAGGAATTCCGAAATATTTTACCCCAAATGCGGATGGATTTAATGACACTTGGAATGTTAAAGGATTAACTGCCACCAATAATTACAACACGACAATCTATATTTTTGATAGATACGGTAAATTATTGAAACAGCTTGGCGCTCTAGGAGCAGGTTGGGACGGAACATTTAATGGGAGCTTGCTTCCTGCTGACGATTATTGGTATACTATTTATTTTGAGGATGGGCGAATTGCGAAGGGACATTTTACCTTGAAACGATAACTATCATTATTAAAAATATTAATAATCCTACTTTTAATTTAGGTCGGAATTATCTCGTAAAGATGAATAAAAACGATCTTGAGAATTCAAAACAAACTCAATAGCCCCGATAGCAGTGGCATCCCACGCCCTTGCGTGGATATAGCGGATAGCGGGAAAAAATATCATAAAAGCTACTGACGTTTATGCTCCTAAAAATAAATAGTGTAATTTTGCAAAATCCCAAATTATCGGGAGATAAAATATATGAGAACTAAGTCTTTAAAAAAGAATAAGATAAACGTAATTACCCTTGGGTGTTCGAAAAATGTGTACGATAGTGAAGTACTAATGGGGCAACTTCGCGCAAGTGGCAAGGATGTTGTGCATGAAGAAGAGGGCAATATTGTGGTTATAAATACCTGCGGATTTATTGATAATGCTAAGGCAGAATCGGTAAATATGATTTTAGAATATGCTGATAAAAAAGAGCGTGGAATTGTAGATAAAGTATTCGTAACTGGATGTTTATCGGAACGTTACAGACCTGATTTAGAAAAAGAAATCCCAAATGTAGACCAGTTTTTTGGAACTACAGAATTGCCTGCATTATTGAAGGCTTTAGGAGCCGATTATAAACATGAATTATTGGGTGAGCGTTTGACAACGACACCAAAAAATTACGCCTACTTGAAAATTGCTGAAGGTTGCGACCGTCCGTGTAGTTTTTGCGCTATTCCATTAATGCGAGGAAAACACGTTTCGCAAACCATTGAAAAGCTGGTTAAAGAAACTGAAGGTCTAGCTAAAAATGGTGTTAAAGAACTGATTTTGATTGCTCAGGATTTGACTTATTATGGTCTTGATATTTATAAAAAACGGAATCTTGGGGAATTATTAGAAGCTTTAGTAAAAGTGGAAGGTATAGAATGGATTCGTTTACATTATGCTTTTCCTACTGGTTTTCCAATGGATGTTTTGGAAATCATGAAACGCGAACCTAAAATTTGTAATTATATTGATATTCCGTTGCAACATATTTCGGATGCTATTTTGAAATCAATGCGTCGTGGAACAACCCAAGAAAAAACGACAAAATTGTTGAAAGATTTTAGAGCTGCAGTTCCTGGAATGGCCATTCGAACCACATTGATTGTTGGTTATCCTGGAGAAACACAAGAGGATTTCGAAATATTAAAAGATTTTGTTCAAGAAATGAAATTTGACAGAATGGGTTGTTTTGCTTATTCACATGAGGAAAATACTCACGCCTATTTATTAGAAGACAATGTTCCGGATGATGTTAAACAAGCTCGTGCTGAAGAAATCATGGAATTACAATCTCAAATTTCATGGGATTTGAACCAAGAGAAAGTTGGTCAAGAATTCAAATGTATTATTGACAGAAAAGAAGGCGGACATTTTGTAGGACGAACCGAATTTGATAGTCCCGATGTAGATAATGAAGTATTGATAGATGCAACAAAACACTATGTGAAAACGGGTGAATTTGTGATGATTAAAATTACTGAAGCAACAGAATTTGATTTGTATGGAGAACCAGTAGCATAATTAGAATTATACTACTATTCCAACTTGTATAAATTCTCAATTAAAAATTAAACTGAAATTTATGAAAACACTAAAAACAGTTGCAAGCCTGATTATTTTATTTTCTATTCAAACCCTTTCGGCTCAATATGGACAGAATGGGTATGGCCAAGGTGGTTATGGCCAGGGTGGTTTTGGAGGAAATCCAATGAACAATCAAAACCAACAAATGGGGAGTCCAAGCAGAAGCCAAGCTCCAAAAGAACCACCAATTGAGGAAACTGTGAAAAAGGTAATTGATAGAATCAAAGTACAATTGACACTAGACGAGCTACAGGTAATTGCTATTGGAAATATTATTACTGAAAGTATGAAAAAACAAAATGCCGTTTTGAAAAAAGAAGATGATAGTAATGAAAGCAAAACAAGCGAACTGAAAGCTATTGCTGAAAAAACGGATCTTGATATTCTAATTTTATTGGATAAAAATCAAAAAGCCAAATACAAACAACTTTCTGAAGATTTGAAAAACCAGCAGGAGGCCTCCTCAAGAAGGGGACGATAAAAAAAATCCGAATCAAATGATTCGGATTTTTTGTATGAAATTAAACCTTTCATTATAACTTATTTCGTATCCAATTCAAAGTTGAAAATAACTTTAATTTGTTCGGCAAATTTCTCTTTTACAAGACTAGGAATTTCAATGTTATAATCTTGAGCATGAACCGAAAAAGTGCCTGAAGCATCTATTTTCCCACCATTTGATGAAAGGTAAATTTTAGTTTTTACTTTCTTCGTAACTCCGTGTATTGTCAAATCTCCTTCAACATCATAAGCCGTTTTTGTTGCCGTTACTTTTTTAGCATCAAATCCTGCAACTTTACCTTTGAAAGTTGAGTTTGGAAATTTGGAAGATTCCATATAATTTTCATTAAAGTGTTCTTCCATTAAAGGAGATTTAAATCGAAAAGATTTAATAATTGCGCTTGTTGCAAATTGACCAGTAGCCTCATCAAGAATTGCAGAAACAGTATTGCTTTTTCCAGCAATCTCAACTAAATTTGGCATTGAAGCATCAAATTTAATTTCCCCAGAACGGGTAAGCATTCTTTGCGCAAAAGTTACATTTGCCAAAAATAATG
>CALPQA020000040.1 GCA_943325595.2 Auritidibacter sp. Marseille-P8566 | reverse complement strand
AATTGGAACATACGAATGTAAAGTTGATGCTAAAGGAAGGCTGCTTTTGCCTGCGCCTTTAAAAAAGCAATTGACAGCTTCACTTCTTGACGGTTTTGTCTTGAAGCGTTCGGTTTTTCAGCCTTGTTTAGAGTTGTATCCAATGTCGGAGTGGAACTTGATGATGAACAAAATCAACAAGTTGAACAAATTTGTAAAGAAAAACAATGACTTTATTCGTCGTTTTACAGCAGGTGTAAAAGTGGTTGAAATTGACGCCCTAGGAAGACTATTAGTTCCTAAAGATTTGGTTGCTTTTGCATCAATTTCAAAAGATTTGGTGCTTTCCTCGGCAGTTAATATTGTTGAGATATGGGATAAAGATTTGTATGAAAATTTTATTTCTAATGATGAAGTAGATTTTGCAGATTTAGCAGAAGAGGTGATGGGAAACATAAATGACGATGCAAATGGAATATCATAATCCAGTATTATTAAAGGAATCTGTAGATGGACTAAATATAAAACCCGACGGGATTTATGTGGATGTGACTTTTGGTGGAGGCGGACATTCACGTGAAATTTTGAGTCGATTGGGACCAAACGGAAAATTATTTGCCTTTGACCAAGATGAAGACGCTTTGGAAAATACTATTGATGACGAACGATTTGTTTTGATAAATGAAAACTTCCGATTTATTAAAAGGTTTTTAAGATTTCATAATGTGAAAAGTGTTGATGGGATTCTAGCCGATTTAGGAGTTTCATCGCATCAATTTGATGTTGCTGAACGCGGTTTTTCGACTCGCTTTGATGCCGAATTGGACATGAGAATGAGTCAGAAAAATGATTTAAACGCTTACCGTGTGGTTAACGAATACGATGAAGCAAATTTGAGAAGGGTTTTTCTGGATTATGGAGAATTAAAAAATGCACCAGCAATTGCACGTGTAATTATTGAAGCTCGTGAAGAAGAACCAATCCGAAATACAGAACAACTCAAAATAGTTTTAGGGCGGTTTTTGCCAGCGCATAAAAGCCATAAAATATTGGCTCAAATGTACCAAGCTATCCGAATTGAAGTCAACCAAGAAATGGATGTTTTAAAGGAATTTTTAGAACAATCTTTAGAAATCTTGAAGCCAGGCGGACGATTGAGTGTTATTTCGTACCATTCTTTGGAAGACAGATTAGTGAAAAGATTGATGAAAAACGGAATGTTTGAAGGCGAGCCAGAACGTGATTTCTTCGGAAATTTTTCTGTGCCATTCAAAACTATTGGAAAATTAATTGTTCCTGATTTTCAAGAAATCAAAATTAACAATAGAGCTCGAAGTGCAAAATTGAGAATAGCCGAAAAGAGGGAATAAATGAAAAATGGAGTTTACAGCATATTAAAAGCTAGGTTTTTAATAAACGAAGAAGCAAATGCAGCTAAAAACTGGCGTTTCATCGTTTTTTTAATTCTGCTTGCCATTTTTATGATTGCCAATAACAATAATGTAGACCAAAAAGTTTTTAAAATTATCGAATTAACTGGCGAAGTAAAAGAGTTGCGATCGGAATTTGTTGACCGCCGTTCTGAATTAATGAAATTAAAGATGGAATCTACGGTGACATTAAAAATGAAAGAAAAAGGAATTTTGCCTGCTTCGGCACCGCCAATAAAAATTATTATTAAGAACCCAGAAGAAAAGAGCTTTCTGAAAAAAATATGGTAGAGGACAACAAAAATATAATCTCTAAAATCTACTTGGTTGCGGTTGTCATCTTTTTGATGGCACTTGCAATTGTTGTAAAAATCACCAATATCCAATGGGTAGAGGGTGATTCTTTGCGCAAATTGGCCAAAGAACGTTCAATTAGAAATTTTGTTATACCTGCAAATAAAGGAAATATTTATTCTTCAGACGGAAGTTTGTTGGCAACATCTATTCCAAATTACACGATACGATTTGATGCTGTGGCACCTGATTCTAAAGATTTTCAAAAAAATATCAAACCATTATCCGATTCATTAGCTGTTTTATTTGGCAAACCAAGTAGCTATTTTCGTTCCGAATTAACTGCTGCAAGAACGAACAAAAACAGGTTTTTATTGGTCGCAAGAGATTTGAGTTACACAGAATACATGCGTATTAAAAGTTTTCCATTATTCAAATTAGGAATCTATAAAGGAGGAATTATTATTGAACAAAAAACAATTCGAAAACATCCAATTGGAGAAATTGCGCAAAGAACAATTGGTTATGAGCGCGTTACTCCTCAAGGCTTGCCTGACGGAAAAGGAATTGAATGGGCATTTAGAAACTATTTGAACGGTAAAGACGGTAAAGTCCTTAAACAAAGAATTGCAAAAGGACAGTGGAAACCAATCCGTGATGTAAACGAAGTAGAACCTCAAGATGGGTACGACGTGATTTCGACCATTGATGTTTTTATCCAAGATATTGCGCACCACGCATTATTAGAACAACTTGAAAAATATAAGGCTGATCATGGTTGTGTAGTAGTTATGGAAACCAAAACAGGTCAAGTTAAAGCAATTTCAAATTTGGGAAAAGTAGCAGAAGATACTTATGCTGAAACGACCAATTATGCTATTGCAGAATCTCACGAACCGGGGTCAACTTATAAATTAGCCGATTTAATGACGCTTCTAGAAGATAAAAAAGTTGATACAAGTGCAGTTTATAATACGAATGGTGGTGTAGTTACTTATTTTGGGAAAAGAGTTGTTGATTCTCACGAAGGGGGCTATGGAAGTATTTCATTAGCAAAAGGATTTGAAAAATCATCAAATACAGTAATGGTTCAGGCGGTTTATAATAATTATAAAAATAATCCTTCTCAGTTTGTAAATCATTTGAATGCTTATGGTTTGAATTCTCGGTTAGGATTGCCTTTTAAAGGTGAAGGTAAACCATATATTCCTCAACCTTCTGATAAAACGTGGTCAAATCTTTCACTTCCGTGGATGGCGTTTGGGTATGGTGTTTCAATTACGCCTTTACAAACATTAACTTATTACAATTCAGTTGCCAATAATGGTGTGATGGTAAAGCCTCAATTTGTTTCTGAAATTAAGGAATGGGATAGAACGGTGATGAAGTTCAATACAAAAGTGATTAATCCAAAAGTGTGCTCCCAAGAAACAATTCTGAAATTGAAAGCTGTTTTGGAGAATGTGGTAAAAAGAGGAACAGCATCAAAATTATATTCTAAAGATTTTTCGATGGCTGGAAAAACGGGAACGGCTCAAGCCAATTACGGAACCAACGGAGGTGCCGACAAGCATTATATTTCTTCATTTGTAGGGTATTTCCCTGCAGATGCGCCTAAATATTCCTGTATTGTAGTTGTGCACAATCCAGATGCATCGAATAACAATTATTATGGGGCAGATGTCGCAGGACCTGTATTTAAAAGAATAGCGCAAAAGATTTTTACGGATTCTCCAACAAGAAATGAGGTTAAAAATCTGGATAAAAAGAATACCACGCAGGAGAAAAATTATGCGGGTTACTACGCAAAATTACAAGAGAAAAAGAATGTTATTCCAAATTTGAAAGGAATGTCAGGAATGGATGCAGTTGCTTTATTGGGAAATCTTAAAGTAAAAGTAAAAATAATTGGAGTTGGAAAAGTTAAAAAGCAATCCATCAATCCAGGAGCAGCAATTACAAATGAAGCAACAATAATATTAGAATTATCGTGATAAATCTAAAAGAAATACTTTGGAAAGTAGCAATCGAAGCAGTTAATGGTTCGACGGATGTTGCTATTGAAAAAATGGAATTTGATTCTAGAAAAATTGCTGAGAATGATGTGTTTATTGCTATTCGAGGAACAATTTCTGATGGGCACGATTTTATTGAAACAGCTATTAATAAAGGAGCAATTGCAATTATTTGTGATACATTTCCTGAAATAATCGTTACGGGAATTACTTACATACAAGTAAAAGATACGAATAAAGCGATGGCTTTTATGGCGGCAAATTATTATGAAAACCCGTCACAAAAATTAAAGTTAGTTGGAATTACAGGAACAAACGGAAAGACAACCGTAGCCTCTTTATTATATCAATTGTTTCAAAAAGCAGGGTATAAAGTGGGATTGCTTTCTACGGTGAAAATTTTAGTAGACACCAAAGAATACAAAGCAACACATACTACGCCGGATTCAATTACAATCAATCAGTTTTTAAAACAGATGGTTGATGAAGGAGTGGAATATTGTTTTATGGAAGTGAGTTCTCACGGAATTCATCAAAAAAGAACAGAAGGATTACATTTTGCAGGAGGCGTTTTTACCAATTTATCTCACGATCATTTGGATTACCATCCTACATTTTCGGAATATAGAGATGTGAAAAAGTCGTTTTTCGATAATTTACCAAAAACAGCTTTTGCATTATCCAATATTGATGATAAAAACGGAAACGTAATGTTGCAAAATACAGTTGCAAAAAAGCGAACGTATGCATTGAAAACGTATTCTGATTATAAAGCACTAATCCTCGAAAACCAATTGTCAGGATTGTTATTGAAAATAAATGATAATGAAGTTTGGGTTAGGTTGATTGGAACTTTTAATGCGTATAATTTATTGGCAATTTATGGAACTGCTGTTGAATTGGGATTGGAATCATTGGAAGTTTTGCGATTATTGTCTGAGTTAGAAAGTGTTACTGGACGTTTCCAATTCATCGTTTCAAAAGGGAATATTACGGCAATTGTAGATTATGCACATACGCCAGATGCTTTAGAAAACGTGTTGAAAACAATAAATGATATTAGAACCAAAAACGAACAATTAATCACGGTTGTTGGTTGTGGTGGAGATAGAGATAAAACGAAACGCCCAATAATGGCTGATATTGCATCAACATTAAGCGATAAAATAATAATTACTTCGGATAACCCTAGAACGGAAAACCCGGAAACAATTATTGCTGAAATGGAAAGCGGTGTGGCGCCACAAAATTTTAAGAAAACAGTTTCAATTTCAGATAGAAAGCAGGCTATTAAAGCCGCGTGTCAATTGGCTCAAGCCAATGATATTATTTTAATCGCTGGAAAAGGACATGAAACCTATCAAGAAATTAATGGCATTCGCCATGATTTTGACGATATGAAAATAGTAAAAGAAATGTTAGAGCAATTAGGGAAATAAGGTTCAATCGTTTAATCGAAAAGCCAACAAGAAGATAAAAATAACCAAATAAACTAAAATTATGCTGTATTACTTATTTGAATACCTACATAAAGTACTAAACGTTCCTGGAACAGGAGTGTTTCAATACATCACCTTTAGATCGGCTTTGGCATTGATTTTATCTTTGTTGATTTCTACGATTTTTGGAAAAAGAATCATCAATTTTTTGAGAAATCAGCAAGTTGGAGAAACCGTTCGCGAATTAGGTCTTGCAGGTCAAACTCAAAAAGCAGGGACGCCAACAATGGGCGGTTTGATTATTATTATCGCCACGTTGATTCCAGTTATTCTTTTGACAAAACTGAATAACATCTACATAATATTATTAATTGTAACCACACTTTGGATGGGAACTATTGGTTTTATTGACGATTATATCAAAATTTTTAAAAAAGATAAAGAAGGATTAAAAGGTATTTTCAAAGTAATTGGGCAAGTTGGATTGGGCTTAATTGTAGGTTCTGTTTTGTATTTGCATCCTGGCGTAACCGTTAGAAAAGACGTAAAGGACAAAGTTTCATTGACTCAAACTGAAAATGTAATTCACCAAGCGCCAATTGAAGAAAAATCGACAGCAACAACAATTCCATTTTTCAAAAACAATGAATTTGATTATGCTGAATTATTAGCTTGGACTGGTGAAGGATACGAAAAATGGGCATGGTTGATATTCATTCCGTTTGTAATTTTTATTATAACTGCGGTATCAAATGGAGCTAATTTAACCGATGGAATTGATGGTTTGGCAGCGGGAACATCCGCGATATCTGTCCTTGCTTTGGCAATTTTTACTTTCGTTTCTGGTAACATTGTTTTTTCAAGTTATCTGAACATAATGTACATTCCTGATTCAGGGGAAATGACCGTTTTTATAGCAGCTTTTATTGGAGCATTAATAGGATTTCTGTGGTATAATTCTTATCCAGCATCCGTTTTTATGGGCGATACAGGAAGTTTAACCATTGGTGGAATTATAGCAGTTTTGGCAATTTCAGTTCGTAAAGAAATGTTGATTCCATTATTATGTGGGATTTTCTTAGCTGAGAATTTTTCAGTGGTATTACAAGTTGCCTATTTTAAATATACAAAAAAACGCTTTGGCGAAGGCCGAAGAATCTTTCTAATGTCGCCGTTGCATCATCATTATCAGAAAAAAGGATACCACGAAAGTAAAATTGTAACTCGGTTTTGGATCGTCGGAATATTATTAGCAATCCTTTCAATTGTAACCTTAAAATTAAGATAGTATGAGATTAGTCATACTTGGTGGGGGTGAAAGCGGCGTTGGAACCGCAATTCTTGGAAAGAAAAAAGGGTACGATGTTTTTGTGTCTGATTTTGGAAAAATAAAAGAAAATTACAAGGAAGTTCTTAGTATTAATGGAATAAAATGGGAAGAAGAAACGCATACGGAAAAAAAAATTCTGAATGCCGATGTGGTGATGAAAAGCCCAGGAATACCTGAAAAATCTCCAATTGTAAAGAAGTTAATCGAGAATAAAATCCCAGTAATTTCTGAAATTGAATTTGCGGCGCCTTTTACAAAAGCCAAAACAATAGGAATTACCGGTAGTAATGGTAAAACAACCACAACAATGTTGACGTACCATTTGCTAAAATCGGCAGGTGTAAATGTAGGACTCGCTGGAAATATTGGAAAGAGCTTTGCATGGCAAGTTGCGGATGATAAATACGATTTTTATGTCTTGGAATTAAGTAGTTTTCAATTGGACGGCATCATAAATTATAGGCCCGATATTGCAATTATTACCAATATAAGTCCTGACCATTTAGACCGATACGAATATAAATATGAAAATTATATCGCATCAAAATTTAGAATTACAATGAACCAAACGGAGAAAGATTTTTTAATCTATGATGCAGATGACGAAGCAATTTCAGAATGGTTCAAAAACAATAAAACAAAAGCACAATTAATTCCTTTTTCA
The DNA here is from genome assembly GCA_943325595.2 of Auritidibacter sp. Marseille-P8566. The sequence goes on along the minus strand of CALPQA020000040.1, from coordinate 2,562 downwards.
CTGACAAAAACATTTGAAAAAGGAGCGTTTATAAAAGGAAATACTATGGAAATCAACATCAACGAAGAGGAATTTGTAATGGACACACAATACATTGCATTAGAAGGAAAGCACAATATGAAAAACGCAATGGCGGCGACTTCTGTTGCTAAATTGATGCAAATCCGGAAACAAACCATTCGCGAAAGTTTGTCTAATTTTCAAGGTGTTGAACATCGTTTGGAGAAGGTTTTGAAAATTCAAAATGTACAATACATTAATGATTCAAAAGCTACAAACGTGAATGCAACATTTTTTGCTTTAGATAGCATGAATACTCCAACTGTTTGGATTGTAGGTGGTGTTGACAAAGGAAATGACTATTCCGAATTGATGTCGTTGGTTCACGAAAAAGTAAAAGCAATTATTTGTCTAGGTGTTGATAACAAGAAAATAATTGATGCTTTTGGGAATATCGTCGATATGATGATTGAAGTTACAAGCATGCAAGATGCAGTGACAATGGCACAACGTCTCGCTGAAAAAGGCGATTCTGTTTTGTTATCCCCTGCTTGTGCGAGTTTTGATTTATTCGAAAACTACGAAGACAGAGGTAGGCAATTTAAAAATGCAGTACGAAGTTTATAAAAAAGCACAAAGCATAGGCTTTAGTTATAAGGATTAATAAGATGAGAGAACTAATAAACAATTTAAAAGGAGACAAAGTAATATGGACATTCGTGGCCTTATTAGCGCTGTTTTCGTTTATGCCTGTTTTTAGTGCGAGTAGTAATTTGGCTTATTTAAACAAAGGAACAGGGAATACAATTAGTTATTTGCTGACTCATTTGGCTCATATTTTTATGGGTTTCTTGATAATTTATGCCGTACATAAAGTTCCATACCATTATTTCAGAGCGATTTCTAAAATTGCACTGCCTGTGGTTTGGGCGTTATTGGCTTACACTTTAGTAAAAGGAACCGTTATTGCTGGTGCCAATGCGAGTCGGTGGATTAAAGTACCTTTTATCGGAATTACATTTCAAACATCAACTTTTGCGTTTGTAGTTTTAATGGTTTTTGTAGCCCGATATTTATCTAAAAAAACAGAAGTTCCGGTTACCTTAAAATCATCTTTATTAGAACTTTGGCTGCCTGTATTTATTACTTTGGGTTTTATCTTACCAGCCAATTTCTCTACAACTGCACTGATTTTCGCCATGGTGGTAATGCTTGCCTTTGTAGGTAATTATCCTATAAAATATATCGGATTTATAGTTGGAACTGGTGTTGCATGTCTCGTATTTTTTGTTTTATTATCCAAAGCATTTCCGGATTCAAAATTTTTCAATAGAGTAGGAACGTGGACAAGTAGAATAGAAAATTATACCTCAAATAAACCTGGAGAAGACGATTACCAAATTAAAAATGCAAAAATAGCCATAGCTTCTGGAGGAATTTACGGTTTAGGACCCGGAAAAAGTGTTCAGAAAAATGTCTTACCACAATCTTCTTCCGATTTTATTTTTGCGATTATCGTTGAAGAATATGGATTAATCGGTGGATTGGGTGTTCTAGCATTGTATTTGTTATTGTTTTTCCGATTCATGGTTGCTGCTCATAAAGCCAACACGCTTTTCGGAAAATTATTAGTTGTGGGATTGGGATTTCCAATGATATTTCAGGCGCTTATTAATATGGGTGTTGCAGTAGAATTGTTACCAGTTACAGGACAAACATTGCCGTTAATAAGTAGTGGAGGAAGTTCTATTTGGATGACATGTGTTTCTTTAGGAATTATAATCAGTGTGACCAAAAAAGACGAAGAAATTGCACTAGAACAAAGTGAAGCCGAAAAAAGAGATTTGATTCTTCAAAAGTTAATTGACGAACAAATCGAAAAAGAAAATGCTGTAGAAGAAGTAGTAGAGAATAATTATTCTATTGAAGATACTTCTTAAAATCCGATGGATGCATTTTTGAAAAAGAAATAATCCCCCTAAGCCCCGAAGGGGGAATTGTGATGGATTATTAAAATAAATTTAAAAGAATAAACAGAAGTTAATAATGGCAAAACATAAATTCATAGTGAGTGGCGGTGGAACTGGCGGACATATTTATCCAGCAATTGCTATTGCAAACGAATTAAAATCTCGTTTTCCAGATGCTGAATTCTTATTTGTAGGAGCCCAAGACAAAATGGAAATGCAAAAAGTTCCTCAAGCGGGTTATGCTATAAAAGGACTTTGGATTGCTGGTTTACAACGAAAATTGACTTTGCAAAATCTATTATTTCCTTTTAAATTAATTAGTAGTTTGTGGAAATCAAGAGCCATAATTAAAGGATTTAAACCTGATGTAGTTATTGGAACTGGTGGATTTGCATCTGGGGCTTTATTGCAAATGGCGAATTCCTTGAATATTCCAACGGTTATTCAAGAACAAAATTCATTTCCTGGAATTACAAATAAATTTTTGAGTAAGAAAGCGAATAGAATTTGTGTGGCTTATGAAAATTTAGAACGGTTTTTTCCAAAAGATAAAATGATTTTAACTGGAAATCCTGTTCGCCAAGATTTAATT
>CALPQA020000039.1 GCA_943325595.2 Auritidibacter sp. Marseille-P8566 | reverse complement strand
TTTTTATTATACTATTTTAGTATTTTTACGTTACATTTATAGAATCATACTTTCATCTTGAAAAAACAATTTCTTGTACTTTCGTTTCTTTTTTTTAGCTGTTGTCTTTCAGCTCAAAATTTCCGTATGAAAATAGTTGGTGCTAACGAATCAGAAAACAAAATAATCGATTCTATTGGTTACAACGAAATACAGAATAATGCAAAAGCCACATTTGATGAATCTACATTATTTTCAAATAAATTATTGAAAGTCGGATTTATTGAACACGAATTTGTTTCGAATTCTAAACCAAATGACAGCACTTTCATATTCCAAATTAGCCTTGGAAAAAGGACCGATTTTATACATATATATATAGGTACAAATTCTACATTAAAAAAGCTCGTCGATTTTGATACAAAAAGCGACACATTGAAAATGCGCATTAGTCAAACAGAGGTTTTTTTAAATCAAACTCTAAACAAATTAGAAACGAAAGGTTATTCCCTCTCCAAATTAAAATTAATTAACTTTAAAAATTATAAGAACTCTTTATTTGCAGAATTAGCTTTAGAAACTGGCAAGCAAAGACAATTGAATGGAATCGTTATAAACGGCTATGACAAATTTCCCGAGGGACACAAAAAAGAAATTTTGAGGCTTCATAAAAACGAAACTTTTAATCAAGAGAATCTAAAGAAAATTTATAGCGATTTCGAAAAATTTAGGTTTGTAACTCAAACTAAATATCCTGAAATTCTATTTACAAAAGACACCACAAAAGTTTACGTTTATTTAGAAAAATCAAAGCCAAATAAATTTGATGGTTTTATTGGGTTTTCAAATGATGAAAATAAAAAATTGGCATTCAATGGTTATTTGGATTTATTACTTGTCAATACTTTGAATGTTGGTGAAGAATTTTCGTTGTATTGGAAAAGCGATGGTAATAACCAGAAAACATTTAATCTAGGAATTGAATTACCCTATATTTTCAAAAGTCCCATAGGCCTTAAAGCCAATTTGAATATTTTTAAGCAAGACAGTACTTTTCAAACTACCAAAACCGCCATTGCTATTGGCTATTTTTTCAATTATGCTAGTCGCATCTATTTGGGATATACTTCAGCCGAATCGAGTGACATCCAAAACCAAAACACATTTAGTTTAAGTGACTACAAAAACTCGTTTGTAACTACCAATTATGAATTTGTTGATTTTAGAAATTCTAATTTTTTATTTCCTGAAAAAACCAAAGTGAGTACCGCGCTTGGTTTTGGATCAAGAACTTCCAATTTGAAATCTTATCAACAACTATTTATAACACTCGATTTAAATCACACCGTATTCTTGAACGAAAAAAATTGTGTAAATATAAAAAGTCGAAATTATTATCTGCAAAGTGATCAATATATCATCAATGAATTGTATCGTTTTGGAGGAATAAATTCCATTCGGGGATTCAATGAAAATAGCCTGCAAGCAAATGTACTTACTTCGCTACTTACTGAATACCGATATATATTGGCACCCAGCATTTACGCCCATTCAATTCTAGATTATGGGTATTTCAAAGATACTGTAAATTCAAAAAAAGGAACTTTATTGGGTGTTGGTTTTGGATTTGGTTTGCTTACTAAAAATGGTCTATTTAATATCGCTTATGCAAATGGGAGTACGAAAGAACAATCCATAAAATTATCCAATTCAATTGTGCACATAAGCTTCAAGTCCAACTTTTAAAAACTTTGCTACTAAGTAACTTTATCCTATATTTGCAAAATGGAAAAAGAACACCTTATATTTGGAATTCGTGCGGTTATTGAAGCAATTCAATCTGGAAAAGAAATTGACAAAGTTTTTGTACAGAAAGAAATTTCTGGAGAATTGATGAAAGATTTGATGAAAGTGATGAAAAGAAACAACATCAATTTCTCATACGTTCCTGTTGAAAAACTGAATCGTTTGACACCAAGTAACCACCAAGGAGTTGTTGCCAGTATTTCGCCAATATCATTTTATGATTTAGAAACATTAATTGAAACGGTAATTGAAAACGGAAAAAAGCCCTTGTTTTTAATTTTAGATCAAATTTCTGATGCTAGAAATTTTGGAGCAATTATCAGAACGGCAGAATGTACGGGTGTAAATGGAATCATTGTTCAAAAATCAGGTTCAGCACCTGTAAATGGAGATACCGTAAAAACCTCTGCTGGTGCAGTTTTCAATATTCCGATTTGCAAAGTTGAACATATTAAAGATGCTATTTTTTTATTGCAAGCTAGTGGAGTAAAAACCGTTGCTGCAACTGAAAAAACAGAACAAAACATTTATGATATTTCATTGAACGAGCCTGTTGCAATTATTATGGGATCGGAAGATAGAGGTGTAAATCCGTCCGTTTTGAAAATAGTTGATGAAAAAGCTAAATTACCAATGTTTGGAACAATTGGATCGTTGAATGTATCCGTTGCGTGTGGGGCTTTTTTATATGAAGCTGTACGCCAAAGAAAATAAGCTTCCAAGCCCTCATGGAAGAATCGCAAAGTGAATTATAACCTTGGTTTTAGTTCACTTTTGTTTTTATTTTCAATAAATTCATAACTGATATTGGGGTTTGAAGTGTGGAAAAAAGACACATTATTTTCGTCTTCAAGTAAAACTTCTTCTTTTGGCAGATTTACAAAAGTACCATTTTCATCAAAACGCTGCATGAATTTATCCTCATTTGGATTAAAATCTGGGTGTTCCCAATCGTACTTTATGAGTTTTTTATATTCGGGAGTTTTGTAATGCAGGGCAAAAACAAATCCTGTAATTAATCCAGCTAAATGTCCTTCCCAAGAAATGCCTTCTTTTATATTTGGAAAGATATACCAAATCATACTTCCGTAGACTAAAATAACAAGTAAGGAAAGTGCTACTAACCGGTAATATTTAGTCATAATTCCTTTGAAAAAAATAAAACTTACCAATACATAAATTAATCCACTAGCTCCAATATGATAGGAATCTCGACCTATAATCCAAGTTATTATTCCTGAAAGTAAGATTCCGTAACCTAAAATTTTAAAAGTATATTCTCGGTAAAAATAACGCAGGGCGGCAATTAAAATTAACAATGGAATGGAATTATTATAGAGGTGCTCTAAGTTTCCATGAAGAAAAGGACTACAAAAAACTCCAATTAATCCTGACAATGTTCTTGGATAAATTCCGAATTGATCAAAGTTGAAATGAAAACGAATGTCAATCCAAAATACAATCCAGAGAAACAAAACCGACAAAAACGGGATTGTAATTACAGAAGCTGAAAATTTGAAATGGTTGTCATTCATAGGTTTTTGGGATGCTTACTTTTTGTATTGCTTAAAATAGCAATCAAAAATTCTACCAAACTAAATTAGTGCTATTTTGTCATAAAAGAGTTAGATTTAAATCAAAACTATTTAATTTCCCTGGATGCCTAGCCCAGAACGCAGTGGAAAGCCCGGAGGTCAGGCAAGCCCTTTTTCTTGGTCAAAAAGAGCGACCAAAGGAAGCTCCTTTTTGAGTTTAGAAAAATGCTTGCCAGAGCGAGGACTTGAAGCGGAGTGCTGGAAAATGCTCCTAAAAAAAATGAAAATTAGTCTCAAAAAAATAGTAATTTTACAAAATGGAAGCACCGTTAGCAGAGCGAATTCGCCCACAGAAATTAGAAGATTATTTGAGTCAGTTGCATTTGGTTGGGCCAAACGGCTCGTTGACACAGCAGATCGCGAAAGGAATTATTCCGTCATTAATTTTTTGGGGGCCTCCAGGAACGGGGAAAACGACGCTGGCACAAATCATTGCACAGGAATCGAAACGGCCGTTTTATATTTTGAGCGCTATCAATTCGGGAGTGAAAGATATTCGAGATGTAATTGAGAAGGCTAAGCAAAGTGGCGGATTATTCACTACAAAAAATCCGATTTTATTTATTGATGAGATACATAGGTTTAGTAAATCGCAGCAAGATTCATTGTTGGCAGCAGTAGAAAAAGGGTGGATTACATTGATTGGCGCTACGACTGAAAATCCAAGTTTTGAGGTGATTCCGGCATTATTGTCGAGGTGTCAAGTGTATATTTTGAATGCATTTTCTAAGTCGGATTTGGAAAATTTATTGCAAAGGGCAATGCGAGAAGATACGTATTTGAAAACGAAAAATATTGTTTTGAAGGAATCTGAGGCGATTTTACGACTTTCAGGTGGCGATGGACGTAAGCTATTAAATATTTTTGAACTGGTCGTAAATGCGTCTAATGAAGACGAAATTTTGATTACCAACGAAAAAGTTTTGCAATTAGTGCAGCAAAATACCGTTTTATATGACAAAACTGGGGAGAAGCATTATGATATTGTGTCAGCATTTATAAAATCGATTCGTGGGAGTGATCCAAACGGAGCTGTTTATTGGTTGGCGAGAATGATTGAAGGTGGCGAAGATGTCAAATTTATTGCTCGGCGAATGTTGATTTTATCGAGTGAAGATATTGGAAATTCAAATCCAACAGCTTTTATAATGGCCAATACTACTTTTCAAGCGGTATCCACGATTGGCTATCCCGAAAGTAGGATTTTATTAAGCCAATGTGCGATTTATTTGGCTACTTCTCCCAAAAGCAATGCAAGTTATATAGCGATAAATCAGGCACAACAGCTAGTAAAACAAACGGGTGATTTGCCAGTTCCAATTCATTTGCGGAACGCACCTACCAAATTAATGAAAGAATTGGGTTATGGCGAAGAGTATAAATATTCGCACGATTTTGCTAATAATTTTGCCGAACAAGAGTTTTTACCCGATGAAATTTCGGAAACTTTACTTTATAATCCTGGAAATAATTCTAGGGAAAATGGCACTCGGGAATTCTTGAAGAACCGATGGAAAGATAAATACGGGTATTAGAAGAATTATAAATTATGAATTATGAGTTGTGTACTACCGACATAAAAAGTTTAAAATAGTGATTTCAGGCTTTGTGAATATAATATTTAGTTATTCATCTATAATTATAAGCAAAAAGTGTCTTTTATTAGTTTTTACTTAATAGGAATCAATACTCACTTTTGTGTTGAATTGTTTAAAATTTCACTTCTACTTTCTCCGATACTAATTTTGAATTACTCAAATATTCAAAAAACCAGTGATTCTCTTTAAAAATCAAAACTCCTTGAATATTGTCTTTGATGGCCATAAAACAAATTGGGATTGAAGTTTTATAGATTTTCATAACTACTTTTGGAGTTGAATCTATAAGTTGAAACCCATTATCTATTGGTTGTGCAAATAGAATTTTATTTTCAGAAGTAGTGCTTTTAGCTTCTTCTTTTGCAATTATAGCTTGAGGAGTAACAGATTTGCTTTCTGGCGTTGTTGCCACTTCTTCGGTATTTGTAGTTTCCGATTTTGCAACAGTACTTGATTTTAAATCTAACTTATCGAAAGAATTGAAGGCTTCTCGCAACGCTTGATTAAAGGATATTTGCAAATCTTTTTCTCTGCTTTTACCTTCGGCGGAGGTGAAAATTACTGCATTTCTGCAATCTTTTAAAGTTACCACTATCTTTGATGTGAAAAAACCACCATTACTTTGAACATCTACATATACCCTGTTACAACTATTTTCAGCAACTTCTGAAGGTAAAATATCAGTATCAAAATAGGTAATAAAACCATATTTTTCCATAAACATTTTGGTCAGGACGTTCATTCTGTATTGGTCTTTTTCCTTTAGAAATGAGAATTTTGCTGGAACGATTGCATATTTATAATCACTAAGCGATTGTGAAAAACCACTAATTGAAATCAAAACTAAAACTAATAGAATGTATTTTTTCATAATTTAAAGGTATTTTTTTAATTCTAATAAATGAGATATTTGTTTAATATTTTCATGCGTAATATTTGAATCGATATTGAATAAAATAGCGTCCATGCCAAAATTTAAAGCGCCATTTACATCGGCTTCAATACAATCACCAATCATAATGCTATTTTCTTTTTGCGCATTTGCTTCGGTAATAGCGAACTCAAAAATTTTAGGATTTGGCTTTTTTACTCCTGCCATTTCTGAATTGGTTATTGTTTTAAAATAATGCCCAATATTTGAATTTTTTAATTTATTTCCTTGAATTTCTTGAAATCCGTTAGTTATAATATGCAGATTGTATTTGGGTTTTAAATAGTCTAAAATTGCAATGGCACCATCAAATAAGTGATTGAATTTAGGCAAATACTCAATATACTCTTCTGATAAAAAAATTATTTTATCGTCATCAATCTGATAATTTAAAAGCACAAATGTATCTTTTAATCTTCCCAAACGCAATTCATATTGAGTGATTTTATCTACACGATATAACTCCCAATATTTGATATTTATTGGAACATAATGACTCAAAAACAACTGTAAGTCAACATTTATAGCATGCTTTTTGAAAATAGTTTCAATTGCTAACGCAGAATTTTTCTCAAAATCCCAAAGCGTATGATCTAAATCGAAGAAAATATCTGAAATTTTCATGGTTTTATTTTAATTATTTTAGCAAGAAATCTAACTTTTTCAGAAGTGCCTCGCCAGTTGAATTGACAGCAATTATTTTACCGTCTTTGTCTAAAATTATATTTAACGGAATACCTTTAATTTCAAATTGATTGGTGACTTTTCCGTGCCAACCGCCAATTTCAATTAAATTTGTCCATATTAATCCGTCTTTTTCCATGGCTTTCGTCCAATTACTTCCATAGGTGTCAATAGAAACACTGACGATTTCAAAATTTTTATCTTTGTACTTGCCATAGATCTCTTTCAGTTCAGCATTGTTTTTTCTACTTGGTTTGTACCAAGAAGCCCAAAAATTTATCAGCACGTATTTCCCTCTAAAATCTTCAATAGAAACTGTCTCTCCTTTTTGATTGGGTAAACTGAAATTCTCCAACTTTTTACCAATTTTCAATTTTTTAGAAAGTACCGTTTTATTGTTTATTTTTAAAGTGTCTTTAACTTTTTCAATTTCGACTTTCTTTTTTATTGGTGCGGCTAGCATTAAATCGTAAATTTGTTCTGCCGTGAGAACGGCGTTTTTTGACGACTTTTTAATTACAAAATCTAAAATTGGATAATCGGGATTTCCAATTACTGTTTCGAAATATTTCTTGTAAATTTTATTATTTTTCTCTTCTTTAGAAAGCGCACTTTTTTCAATTGTTTTTTGGTAATCGTCAATCGAAGTCATCAAATCATTGGTTTTGGAACCGGTAACTTTCTTGATTTCTATATCATTAATATCTTCATTTCCATTTTTAAAAACGGTTGTTGCAATTGTCAAATCCACAATACTATTTTCTAAATAGAAAAAAGCAACGGTTGAAGTTGGCTTTAGGCTCAAGGAAACTTTAGTTGGATTCCCTAATTTTCCGTTGAATTTGAATTTTTTATCGACTACTAAACAACTATCATTAATGTATTCAAGTGCACTTGAACGCAGATAAATCATTCCGCTATAATCGCCTTCAAGGTTTCCGTTGATAGTAAATGTTTCTTTTACTTCTTGAGAAAACGAATTTAAACTAAGAATTAGTACTATAATTATAAGTGCCGTTTTTTTCATTTTTAAAGTATTCCTTCGTCTGCAAAGCTAAAATAACCGTGTTCTCCCACTATCAAATGGTCTAAAACAGAAATGTCTAAACTCTCGGCTGCAATTTTTATTTTTTTTGTTATTTTAATATCTGCGTCACTTGCTCTTAAGGCTCCCGATGGATGGTTGTGACACAAGACAATTCCTGTTGCGCCAATTTCCAAAACATTTTTAAAAATTAAACGTACATCAACCAAAGTTGCTGTAATTCCTCCTTTGCTTAACTGCGATTTTGAAAGTACACGATTGGAATTATTAACATAAATTATCCAAAATTCTTCGTGTGGCAATTCCCCAATTACAGGTTGCATAATTTCAAAAATCATCTTGCTTGAAGTTATCTTTTTTAACTCTAAAGCTTCTTCTCCCCTTCGTCGTCTTCCTAAATCCATTGCAGCAATTATTGCAATTGCTTTGGCTTCGCCGATTCCTTTGAAACCAATTAGCTGCTGTATTGACAATTTTCCTAATGCATTCAAATTATTATCTACACTCGAAAGTATGCGTTTGCTCAGTTCAACTGCACTTTCATTCCGACTTCCAGAACCTATTAAAATGGCAATTAATTCGGCATCGCTTAAAGCGGCTTTCCCTTTTTGCATTAACTTTTCACGTGGTCGATCGTCTTCTGACCAATTGGTTATTGGAAATGAATTGTTTTCCATATATAAATTGTAATTAAATGGCGTTTAAAAAGTAGGTGGAAACAATTCTAATTTCAATTATTCAATCAATCCTTTAACTTCATCGAAATTCAAGCCTCCGTAATTTCCAGAACTCATCAACAATAAAGCGGAATTTTCAAAATTCAAATTGAATAAATAGTCTTTGAAATCTTTTGGATTGGTGTAAATAATCAAATCTTCGCGATTGAACGCTTGAGCAATTTGTTCGTATGTTACTTCCTCCAATTGTTTGATTTTAACTGCATCTGGAGAATAAAAAACAACGGCAACATCAGCAAATTCTAATGCACCTTGGTATTCTTTTAGAAATTCAGCGTTCAAACTGCTATACGTATGCAATTCTAAACACGCTACTAATGTGCGATTTGGATATTGTTCTTTTACGGCTTTTGTTGTTGCGGCCACTTTACTCGGTGAATGTGCAAAATCTTTATAAGCTACTTTTGTTTTGCTTTCGGCAATTTTCTCTAATCGTTTTGAAGCGCCTTTAAAACTTGCAATAGCTTCATAAAAATCGGCTTCATCAACACCCATATTTTGACAAATCCATTTTGCACCAGCCAAATTATTTAAATTATGAGCTCCGAAAACTTCAATTGGCATTGCTCCTTCTGGAGTTTCCAATAAAGTTACTCCGTCTTTTACAGAATATTTTGGAGTAGAATATGGTAATTTCCGTATTGGATTTGTTGCGGCTTCGGCGACACGTTTTACTTCAGAATCATCTTCATTGTAAACCAGAATTCCACCATTGGTAATCATTTTAATGAAAATTTCAAACTGTTCTACATAATTTTCATACGTTGGAAAAACATTAATATGATCCCAAGCAATTCCAGAAATCAATGCAATATTAGGTTGGTATAAATGAAATTTCGGCCTTCTGTCCATTGGTGAAGACAAATATTCATCCCCTTCAAGAATAATAAAATCATTCTCTTCTGTTAAATGAACCATTGTATCAAAGCCTTCTAATTGCGCGCCAACCATATAATCAACTTCAATATTATGAAAGTGCATCACGTGCAAAATCATCGAAGTAATTGTTGTTTTTCCGTGGGAACCACCAATAACAACTCGCGTTTTATTTTTTGATTGTTCGTATAAAAATTCAGGATAGGAATAAATTTTAAGCCCTAATTCTTGTGCCTTCAACAATTCTGGATTGTCCTCTTTGGCATGCATCCCAAGTATTACCGAATCAATATCTGAAGTTATTTTCTCAGGAAACCAACCCAATTCTTCGGGCATGATTCCCTTTTTTTCCAACCTTGATTTTGAAGGTTCAAAAATAGCATCATCGCTACCAGTTACTTTATATCCTTTGTTATGTAATGCCAATGCTAAATTGTGCATTGCGCTTCCGCCTATGGCAATAAAATGAGTTCGCATTCTTTATCTTTTAATTATGACTGTTTGATTGAATCAATTATATTTTTCGTTTTTCAAATTCTTCTAAAAC
>CALPQA020000038.1 GCA_943325595.2 Auritidibacter sp. Marseille-P8566 | reverse complement strand
TCTCCTGTACTATTATCTCCAGTAATTCCTGGAGTATAACTATTCCCACCAAAAGAACCCGAATTAACCACAATGTTTTTATCCGATTGAATTAACCCCCCGTGCATATAACTACTTCTAAAAAGTGTATTTGTATTCTCTAATGAAAAAACATAACTTTCATTTTTATTAAGAGTTACAGATATAGGCCCCGTATAAATAACTCCATTTGTCAGAGGAGTACCAATTGCTAATGGATCACTAAGGGTAATTGTAACACGGGTATCATTCTCCGTCGCCATAATAGAGGCAAAATTCAACATGGAATCGAAATTGTTATTTAAGGGATTCCATTTATTTAACATACCTGCAATTCTAAATGTTTTACCCATCGCACTAGTGCCTTTTGCAACAAGTCCACCCGCTTGAGAACCATTATTGGATAATACCCGAATATTAGCATAAATTAAATCCGTTGCCTCAATTAAATACCCTTTATTGGTTAGTTTTCCTATGGTTGTATTAGGAGTGAATAATTGAGAATTTCGTCCTGTAGTTCCTGATGTTGTTGTGTTTATCGCATATTCAATTGGGATAGCATTACTTACTGTCATAGTAAATGGAGTTCCTCCTATTGGCGTAATTACTACTGTAACAGGCAATGCATTGGGAGTTGAGATATACAAATATTGCTCTCCAGGTGCCATACCACTATTTGTTGCCGAAGTAATGGGCGGTATGTAATGAATTTTACTAAATTGAGAATAACCATTTATTGTAGCAATAAGAATAAAAAGCAAAACAACTATTTTTTTCATTTTAAGAGGGTTGGTTTTAAAGGCAAACATATTTAGTACTTATTTTTCTAATTGTAATCGATTACACAAAAATAAACAAATAATATTATTATTAAAGTAATTATTGATATTTTATTCTTTTTACCTTAAATCAATCGATTGAATAATTTTATTAGCGAAAAAATATATATAATATAATAATTGTATTCTCATAATTTTGTTATATTTGTAATCGATTGCACAAAATAATAAGGTTTAGATTTATTAAAAAAGTACATTTCTTTTTTTACAAAAACCTTTGCTATCAATGAATTTGAAACACAAAATTGCTTTAAATTTAATACTTCTAAAAATTATGATTCTAAAATTTATTTCTGAGAGGTTTAGGCCTTTTTCAATGTCAAAAACAATACAACTTGCTGTCTTGTTGTGTTTTTTAACTTCCGCAAATGCCCAAACAAGTACGCCATTAGATATTGATGGAGATGGTATTCCAAATTCAATTGATTTGGACGATGACAATGATGGTATTTTAGATACTGTTGAATCGGTAGTCACCAACATTCAATTAAATGGATTTAGAGCATTTAGTCCTGCTTCTATTCCATCCACAGGATTGGTAACTGGAAATAGATTGATTAAAAGAAACGTTTTAACATACTTAGGGAATTCCTATGATGTCATTCTTGAATTTACTGATGTTCAACCAGGATCTGGATGGGTAAATATAAATGGTGCAGGTGATGTTGCCCTACGAAAAATATACCCTAATCAAAATCCCTATTTTTCATACACTATAAAATTTTTACCAGCAGGTACAGCGACACCTACTGGTCCTCTAACTCCTACTACAATTAACAATGTTGCTGTTATTTTAGCAGATATTGATGGGAATGGAAATAGCGCAAAATTAGGAGATGTTGCAGGTTATGCCACAGGAAATAATATCACTGGCCCACCAATTATTGGCGCAAATCTAATTCCAGGTGGTTTTGATTTTGGAACATCAGGTGTAGGAGGCCCAGGAGCAACTAGCTTTAATTATTTTCGTCCCGTAGCATTAACCGCTACCGTTGGAGCACCAAATACAACAATAGTTGGAGACCCTCTATATACAGTAACTCTTTACCAAGATGTATTTACCGTAAGTAATTATGTATATGGGGTAACTGGGAATGGTACCGGTCAAGTTGATGAACGGGTTTCTCAAATGTTCATTCGATTAGGAAATATTAATGGCGTCGACTCTGATGGAGATGGAATTATTAATCAATACGATTTAGATTCGGATAACGATGGTTGTTCAGATTCGAATGAATATTATTTTAGTCCAACTAGTGCTGCAGCGGGTCAACAATATGGAATGACGGGTGGTAACGTTGCTCCTGTTAATACAAATGGTACCGTAAGCACTGCAAGCTATAGTGGCTTTTATGATTTAGCGATTATTGCTGGAGGTTCAAGTGTCTTTAGTAATCCTATAGATCAATTAATTAACCCTGGAGCAAATGCTACTTTTTCAGTTTTAGCTACTGGTGGATCTGGAATAACTACTTACGCTTGGCAGTTAAGCACAAATGGCGGAACCACCTGGACAGCAATTACCAATAGTGGAGTTTATTCGGGTGCTACTACAAGTACTTTAACATTAACTAATGTTCCTTACGGAATGAATAATTATAAGTACAGAGTAGTGATAACATCAAGTGATTATATCTGTGGTGATACCATTACAACTGCAGCAACTTTAACTTTTTTAAACGCTGCTCCAATAGCCAATGATGACAATCAAAGTAGTTTACCATTATTGGAAGATGGAGCTAACGGAACAATAAATGTTATCATAAATGACACTGACCCTGATGGAAACCCAACCGCACCTGTAAATGGGACTGGACAATTTACTGTTGATTTAGATCCAAATACTGCAGGAATTCAAACAACAATCACTACTGCAGAAGGGGTTTGGACTTTAAATAGTGCAACTGGTGTGGTAACTTTTGACCCTGCAAACAACTATTTTGGAACAGCTTCAATTACATATACGCTTTGCGATCCAAGTGGTGCTTGTGATACTGCTATAATTACGTTTGTTGTAACTTCAGTAAATGATGCACCCGTTGCCAACAATGATACTATTACCACTTTATACGATACTAATGTAACTATTCCAGTTGCAAGTAATGATACTGATATTGACGGGACAATCAACGTTAGCACAATAGATTTAGATCCGTTAACACCTGGTATTCAAACAACATTCACGATAGCTGGACAAGGTACTTTTACTGCCAATAGCAACGGAACAGTGACATTTGATCCATTAGTTGGTTTTGAAGGTCCTACTACTCCATTGAATTATGTAATTCAAGACAATCAAGGTGGCATTTCAAATGTAGCGACAATAACCGTAATTGTTGGTGCTTGTAGTGCTAACCCGATTTCTGATTGTGATACTGATGGTTTGTCCAATGCACAAGAATTAACTTTAGGAACTAATCCTTATAATCCTGATACAGATGGGGATGGTGTTTTAGACGGAACCGAAGTTACAGATGCTACAAATCCACTTAATCATTGTGAATCTATCGAAGAGCATGCCACTATTCCACAATCGGTACTTTTCCTAAATGACGATTGTGATGGAGATGGACTATTAAACGGATTAGAATTTGGAGCTAATTTAGGACATCCTTTTGACAGTAACGGAAATGGAATTCCTGATTATTTAGAAATTAACAATTACAACTTATCAAATTCTGATGATGAAATTGAAGTGTTTAATGGCGTTTCACCTTCAAGTGATGATGTTAAAAACAATGTATTTACAATTAGAAATATTGAAAAGTATCCAAATAACTCCTTACAAATTTACAATAAGTGGGGTGTTTTGGTTTACGAAGCAGATGGATATGGAATTGGTAATAAATTTTTCAAAGGAAATTCTGAAGGAAGAGCAACTATTTCAACTGCATCAGAATTACCAGAGGACACTTATTTCTATGTTCTTAAATACGTAAACGCAGATGGAATTACTAAAGATCGTTCTGGATACTTATATCTAAACCGATAAATCTTATTTAAACTAGTTTGTTATAAACGATTTCAACTTAAAAAATATATGAAGACAAAATTTATAGGTTTAGTTTTAGTGCTTTTATCAGGCATTAGTTATGCTCAGCAAGATGCTCAGTATACACAATATATGTACAATACAACTGTGGTCAATCCAGCCTATGCAGGAACACGAGAGTCATTAAGTATTTTTGCCCTTCATCGTGCCCAATGGGTTGGATTAGAAGGTGCTCCATCAACTAATAATTTCTCTATTAATACTCCAATTGGAAATAATGTTGGTTTAGGATTATCAGTAATTAATGATAAAATTGGACCTTCTGATGAAAATAATATTGCAATAGATTTCTCTTACAGTATTTCTATTTCAGAAGCTTACAAATTGTCTTTTGGTCTAAAAGGAAGTGCCAATTTATTGAATGTAGATTTTACCAAATTGAATATTTATAATCCTGGTGACCCAAGATTTCAAGACAATATTAATAATAGGTTTTCACCAAATGTAGGTGCTGGACTTTATTTACATTCCGACAACACTTATTTTGGTTTGTCAGCTCCAAATTTGCTTGAAAGTAAACACTTTGATGGAACGGCTAATAATAGCGCTACAAGCTTTATTGCTTCAGAGAGAACACATTATTATTTAATTGCAGGACATGTATTTGACTTCAGTGATAACCTACAATTCAAACCATCTGTATTATCCAAAATGGTTCAAGGCGCTCCTCTACAAGTTGATTTATCTGGAAATTTCTTGATAAATAAAAAATTCACAGCAGGTATTGCTTACAGATGGGACGCTGCATTTAGCGCATTGGCAGGTTTTCAAGTAAACGATTCTTGGTTCATTGGTTATGCCTATGACAGGGAAACTACCCAATTAGCGAACTATAATTCTGGTTCACACGAATTTTTCTTGCGCTTTGAATTATTCAAAAGAAATGAAAAAATAACATCTCCAAGATTCTTCTAATACTTATATTATGAAAATAAAAAATATCGCATACAGCACCCTTTTAATTGTCTTTTTCTTACAGCTAGGATATTCTCAAAAATCCAAAGTTGCTGCTGCCGACAAAAAATATGATAGTTATTCTTATGTTGATGCCATTAAGACTTATGAGCGAGTGGCCGAAAAAGGATACAAGGATGAAAAAATGTTTCAGAAATTAGGTAATGCCTACTATTTTAATGCTGAACTTCAAAAAGCTGCCAAATGGTACGGTGAACTATTTACATTAAATGCTAATCAAGAACCTGAATATTTTTACAGATATTCTCAGTGTTTGAAATCAATTGGACAATATGATAAAGCCAATTTAATGCTGGAGCAATTCAATAAAAAATCGGGTAATGATAATAGAGCCAAACTTTATGCAAACAATAAAAATTATCTTGAAGAAATAAAAGCGAATTCCGGGCATTATACTATTACCAATGCTGAAATCAATTCAGAATTCTCTGACTATGGAAGTGCTTTATTAGGTAATAAATTAGTATTTGTTTCGTCTCGACCTAATGAAGGTGGTTCGAATAAAGTATTCAAACAAACCAACGAATCTTTTACTGATCTTCTTGCTTCTGAAGTCGCAGCAGACGGAAAATTGGGTACTCCTACTCCATTTGGTGGTAAAGAAATCAATTCCAAATTTCATGAATCTTCGCCAGTATTTTCAAAAGACGGTAAAACAGTTTACTTTACTAGAAACAATTTTTTAGATGGTAAAAAAGGAAAAGACGCTACAAGAACAATGCTTTTAAAAATTTACAAAGCCAAATTAGAAGGTGATTCTTGGGGCGCTGTAACCGAATTATCTTTCAATAGTAACAATTATAATGTTGCCCATCCTGCCTTAAGTCCTGATAATAAAACCTTGTATTTTGCATCGGATATGCCTGGAACATTAGGTCAATCGGATATCTTTAAAGTTGCAATTAATGCTGACGGAACATTTGGTACTCCAGTAAACCTTGGAAATACAATAAACACAGAAGGTAGAGAATCGTTCCCATTTATATCAGAAGACAATAAATTATATTTTGCTAGTGACGGTCGCCCTGGACTTGGAGGATTAGATATTTTTATGTCAAAAATTGAAGAAAATGGTAGTTTTAAAGTCGTTGAAAACATTGGAACTCCAATCAATAGTTCTCAAGATGATTTTGCATTAATTATTGACACTAAAAATAAAGGTTTTTTCTCTTCAAATAGAACGGGCGGAAAAGGTTTTGATGACATTTATCTGTTTACAAAAATAATATGCAAGCAAAAACTAGAAGGAATCATCACTGATAATGAATCAAGTCAAATGCTTTCTAATGTAAAAGTGAGCCTATTTAATGAGAAATTTGAATTACTAAAAGAAACCATTTCAAATGATAAAGGACTTTACAGTTTTGAGGTTGAATGTGGTAAAAATTATTATGTAAGAACTGAATTAATTGATTATGTAACCAAAGAAAGTACTATTTCAGTTGGTACTCAAGACGGTGTTACAAATTTAGCTATCGCAATTGAAAAAGCGGCTTGTAAAGTTGTTGTTGGAGGAGATTTAGCCAAATGTTTTGGAATAAAAGTAATTTATTTTGATTTAGATAAATCGTTAATTACAGATAAAGCAGTATTTGAATTGGAGAAAATACTTGATGTATTGAAACAAAATCCAAAAATGAAGATTGACGTTCGTTCTCACACAGACAGTCGTCAAACGGCAAATTACAATCAATTGCTATCTGATAAAAGAGCAAAAGCAACTGTTGCTTGGTTGGTGAAAAATGGAATTGAAGCCAACAGACTTTCTGGAAAAGGTTACGGAGAATCTCAACTTTTAAACAATTGTTCCGACAATGTAAAATGTACTGAAGAAGAACACCAAATCAACAGACGAAGTGAATTTATAGTTGTTGCGATAGAATAGTTACTTCATAAATTCCGTTTTAAAAAATCCTCAAAATTAATTTTGAGGATTTTTTTTTTAAAGTTAATACTACTAATTGAACTAAAAAAGTCTTAGTTTAGTTAAAAAATTTTAAATGACTTGAAAGAATAAAAAATTAATTTACATTTGTGTAATCGATTACATTTAAATGTATTTGAAAGTAATAATCTCAAACCAATGCTATGAAAAGAATTCTATTTTACATGATTTTTTTATTCACCTCGTTTCAAATGGGTGCTCAAACAGTAACTATTAATGAAACTGGTGGATGGCTAGAATCTGCTTTTGTAAAATGGGCGCCTGTTGTGGGAGCCACCAGTTACAATGTATATTATACAGGTGGAGGAATAACAAACAGGCAAATTGATACGCAACTAATTCGAAGTTATGGTAGTTATTTTCGTGCAGATATTCTTGGTCTTGCAGCGGGAACATATACCGTAAAAGTAGCACCCGTTACAGCCTCTGGAGAAGGTACGGGAACGATAACAAATAGCA
This sequence comes from Auritidibacter sp. Marseille-P8566, assembly GCA_943325595.2. Next base: position 2,524 of record CALPQA020000038.1, on the reverse strand, counting down.
TAACTGTAGTTGCTCAGGACCGAACGGGTTTCGCTTTTAGTGGCGGAAGAATTCCTGGTGGCTATAACATTGATGGAACTCCTAAAACAGGAGCTGTAATTATATACATTAGCCAAAACACGAAAAACACAGTATCCATGAATATTACTGGAGCTACAGTGAATCCATGTGTTGGTTTTCAAAATATTTTATATGGAATAAAAAAAGGAAGAGATACGCGTCCGTTTATTTTTCGAATGATAGGAAATATAACTGATTGTAATGTGTTAGAAGGTGGAGATATTGTAATTGAAAATGCCAATAATGCTGCAAGTTCAGTTACTGTTGAAGGTGTCGGATCTGATGCTGTTGCCAATGGATTTGGAATTCGTGTTAAATCTGGTTCTAATATTGAAGTTCGAAATCTTGGTTTCATGAATACCAATGCACCAGAAGGCGATAATATTGGTTTACAACAAGATAATGATCACATTTGGGTTCACAATTGTGATATGTTTTACGGGGCTCCTGGTAGTGCTGCGGATCAAGTTAAAGGCGATGGCGCTTTGGATTGTAAAAAATCTACCTTTGTAACTTTCTCATACAATCACTTTTGGGATAGCGGAAAATGTAATCTATTAGGTTTGAGTGAAAATACTACTTCTGGATTGTATATCACCTACCATCACAATTGGTACGATCATTCTGATTCTCGTCACCCACGCGTTCGTTTTTATTCGGCACATGTTTATAATAATTATTATGACGGAAATTCTAAATATGGTGCAGGATCCACAATGGGATCTTCTGTGTTTATGGAAGGTAATTTTTTCCGTAATTGTAAATATCCAATGTTAACTTCGATGCAAGGATCTGATACATTTGGAGGAACAGTTGGAACATTCTCAGGAGAAGATGGTGGAACAATAAAAGCGTTCAATAATACAATGAGTGGCCAAACTCGTTATGTTCCGTATAACGCAACTACCTATCCAATTGAATTTGACGCCATAGAAGTTGCCACTAGAAATGAAACAATTAGTAGTAGCATCACTTCTAAACAAGGGGCTAACGCCTATAACAACTTTGATACTGATGCGGCCTTGTATGTTAGAACTTTGACCATAGACCAACCAATAATAGCAAGAGATCGAGTAATTCAATATTCTGGGCGAGTATCAGGAGGCGATTTTATTTGGACATTTAACAATGCTGTAGATGACACTTCCTCATCAGTAAACACCCCACTAAGTGCTGCTTTAAATGCTTATACTACAAGTTTAGTCTTTATTCAGGGAGAAACACCAGTAGCAGCAGGAAGTAGTCAAACACTTATTTCAACTACTGACGACAATCAATCCGTTGATAGCGGAACTGCAATTAGCGACATGATATTCATTTGGGGCGGAGATGCAACGGATGTTACAATAATAGGTTTACCAGCTGCTGGAATTACCTTTGCAAAAGATCCTGCAACCAAAACGGTTACTATTTCAGGTATTCCAACTGGTCATGTTGCATTCACAATAACCACTGTCGGAACAATCGGAACACCAGTAAGTCTTTCAGGAAGTGTTTCTATAAATGGAGCTACACCTAGTGATGAAATACATAATTTTACGACATCAGTATTGGCAAGTAACTTTTATACTTTTACTTCTGCAAATATGAATTCTACCGCAGGTTCTGCAACCTATGATGGTTTGACATTGACTGCACGTTTAAAAATAGAATCTGCTACCGTTATCACCTATACAACGACAGCGACATCAACTTTAACATTGGTTTTTGACCCAACTTATACAGGTACAATTAAACTAAATACCGTTTCATATACTGCCGTTGCTGGAATAGTTATTATTCCAAATGTCCCAATTGGTTTAAATACAATAACAAAAGGAAGTACAACAAACCTCTATTACATTAAAACCGTATTCAATGCTACTTTAGGCGTAACAGAAAATGGTAGCGATAAAAAATTGATTTTATATCCAAATCCAGTTACGAATCAATTGAATATAGCCAATTCAAATTCTAAAATTGAAAAAGTATTACTATACAACTTCCTTGGTGCATTGGTAAAAAGTGTTGAAGGCGATACTAGAACCATTGATATGAGTACTTTAAGAAGCGGAAGTTATTTGGTTAGAATAATTACCAATCAAGGAATAGAAACTCAGAGAATTATCAAGCAATAAATTAAATTCAAACAAATAGTAAACCGTTATTAAACAATTTAATAACGGTTTTTTTATGCAATAGAAATTGGTATAAAACTGCATTTAATAATAATAATAATAATCAACTTACAATAGTTACTTATATACAGCTACCGCCCTACTAATCCCTCAAATTATAAATAATTAACGAAGTATTAATTGCTATAAATTAATTTAATTTGAATTGATTTAACAACAATCTAGGTTAGGAATGAGCATAAAAAAAACGTTAATAAGCAATTTAATAATGGTTTTTTTAATGCACTAGAAATTATGTAACTATAATTATTTCCAATAATAAACAATTTACATAGTAATACCACTGC
>CALPQA020000037.1 GCA_943325595.2 Auritidibacter sp. Marseille-P8566 | reverse complement strand
TCTAGTTATTGAATTATCTTCTTGAACGAAGGAATTAAATATTTTATGATGATTATTTTCTTTGATTCCAATCCCAGTGTCTTTTACTGAAAATTGAAGTTTTACCAAATTATTTTTTGATTCTAATAGCGAAATATTTAAAATCACACTTCCTGAATCAGTAAATTTGATCGCATTGCTTAGTAGATTTACAATAATTTGTTTCAATCGAACGCCGTCTGCAAAAATATATTGAGGTAAGTTTTTACCAATTTTCAAAACTAATTCTATATTTTTTTGTGTTGCCTGGTATTTAAACAAGTCAATAACTTGATGTAAATGTTCAAAAACATCAATTTCTTCAATGTTTAATTCAAGTTTTCCTGATTCAATTTTTGAAAAATCTAAAACATCATTAATTAAATCCATTAAAATAACGGCTGATTTACTTATAGTATTAGTATATTCTCGTTGTGTTTTATCAAGTTTGGTTTTTGTTAATAATTCTGTAAATCCAATAATCCCATTCAAAGGAGTGCGAATTTCATGACTCATATTTGCAATAAATTCTGTTTTTGCTTTGCTGGCAATTTCAGCTTGTTCTTTTGCTTTTAAAGTTTCACTAATTTGTTTTTTTTCAGTAATATCTTGTGCTATCCCCTTTATTTTATATACATTTCCTTCATTATTTATTACAGGAATTCCAGTTCCATAAACCCATTTAAAACGATTGTTAGGTAAAATAATTTTATGTTCAATTTCATAAGACTCTTTTGTAGTAATTAAATGACCAATTTTATTTTGTAAGTTTTCAAAATCTTCTTTTTCAAATCGAGAAACGTAAACATCATAAAGATTTTTTTCATTTAAATCAATTTCAAATATTGAATACAATTCTTTTGACCAATGTAATTTTTGGGTTTCAATATTGAATTCCCAGCTTCCAATTTTGGCAATCTTTTGAGCATCATTTAGTAGATTTTCACTATTTTTTAATTTGGTTTGAGTTTTTTTAAATTTTGTAACATCTCTACCAATTAAGTAGTTAACCCCAGTTGTTATGTCTTTTTTTGCCCACCATTGTACATTTATAATCCCTCCCTCTTTTTTCAAACACCTATTTTCAAAATGAATAGACAATTTTCCTGAATTTAGTTTCTTAAATGCTGCATTTGTAAGTTCAATATCTTCGGGATGTATAATTTCTGAAAGGGAATTGTGAAGTAACTCTTTTTTAGAATATCCCAAAACTTTCGAAAAAGCGGTATTTAAAACTTTTAGATTATTTTCAGCATCGGAAACACAAATCAAATCAAGCGATTCGTTAAAGATGAATTTGAAACTTTTTAATAACTTTTCGTTTCTTTTATCATTGTTGTTTTTAGATTTTAGTACATCTAAAGGTGCTTGTATTTCTTCAATAACTCCTTTGTTATCAATCATAATCAAAAAGTTTAAAACCGTTAATTTTCTAACTTATTGATATAAAGGGGTGTTATATCTTTTATAAATGTATAAAAAAAATAACATATAAATGGATTGTGTATGATTTTTTTTAGCTATAAGTGTAATAAATCAAAAATCAGTTAAAATTACACTGTATTTCTAACTGATTTTAATGATGATTATTTTACTTTTTACTAATAAAGGCTAGGGTAGGCAGTAGGATTAACTTCATTCATCATTGCGTATATTTTTTCATAAATATCTTCAGCAGATGGTTTAGAAAAATAATCGCCATCCGTTCCATATGAAGGTCGGTGTTGTTGTGAAGTTAATGTTTTAGGTTGGCTGTCCAATTGGAAGTATCCCTTTTGTTCTTCTACTATTTGTTGTAATATGTAAGCCGAAGCTCCGCCTGGAACATCCTCATCTATTACTAATAAACGATTGGTTTTTGTGATGCTTTTTGATATATCATGATTGATATCAAAAGGCAACAGTGACTGAACATCAATTATTTCTATATCAATACCAATTTCCATTAAATCTTTTGCTGCTTGTTCTACTAATCTTAAAGTAGAGCCATAAGAAACTACCGTAATATCTTTTCCTACTTTAATGGTTTCAACTACACCAATCGGCGTTTTGAATTCACCTAAATTTAAAGGCATTTTTTCCTTTAATCGATAGCCATTTAGACATTCAATTACCAAAGCAGGTTCGTCGGTTTCTAACAAAGTATTATAAAATCCAGCTGCTTTTGTCATATTTCGTGGAACCAAAACATGAATTCCTCGAAGTGCATTTATTATCATTCCCATTGGGGAACCAGCATGCCAAATCCCTTCTAATCGGTGACCGCGAGTTCTAATTATCAATGGCGCTTTTTGTCGTCCAGCTGTTCTATATTGTAAGGTGGCTAAATCATCGCTCATTATTTGAATACCATATAAAAGGTAATCCAAATATTGAATTTCGGCAATCGGACGCAAACCTCTCATTGCCATACCAATTCCTTGTCCAATTATTGAGGCTTCCCGAATTCCAACATCCGCAACTCGCAAAGCACCATATTTTTCTTGCATTCCTTCTAAACCTTGGTTAACATCACCAATGTTTCCAGCATCTTCTCCAAAAACTAATACTTCTGGATATTTTGTAAATAAGGCATCAAAGTTGTCACGCAAAATTAATCTTGCATCTACTTCTTTTGTATTTTCGTCAAATTTTGGGGCTACTTCTTGAACCGAAAATACATTTTCATCCGATTCGGAATATAAATGTGAACTGAATTTAGGTTGAATTTTTGAAGTGACATTGGTAATCCAATTCCCCAATTTTATTCTCTCTTTGTCTTCTGTAATTTTCCTTAAAATTTTACGAGCTGTGGAAAGTATATCTTTACGCAGTGGCTCTTTTATAGCGGCTAAATCAGCTGCATATTGCTCTATAAATCCACTATTTTTACTTGACTTAGCAATTGTTCGCAACAGATTTACCAATTCTAATTGCTCTGCTTTAATTGGAGAAACAAATGCGTTCCAAGCCGCTTTTTTGCCCTCTAAAACATCTTTTTTGGCTTGATTTGAAATGGCGTCTAAGTCATCTTCAGATGAAAACCCATTTTCAATTAACCATTTTTTCATTTGTTTTATACAGTCAAATTCAGCTTCCCAAGCCAATCTTTCTGCATTTTTATATCTTTCGTGCGATCCTGAAGTTGAGTGTCCTTGAGGTTGTGTCAATTCTTTAACGTGAATTAATACAGGAACGTGTTCTTCTCGAGCTATGGCAGCTCCTTTTTGAAATACTTCTATCAAACTTGGATAATCCCAACCTTTAACTGTCAAAATTTCATATCCATTATTTGTTTCATCACGCTGAAATCCTTTCAATATCTCTGAAATATTTTCCTTTGTAGTTTGGTATTTGGCATGAACGGAAATTCCATATTCATCATCCCAAACACTCATAACAACGGGAACTTGAAGCACTCCAGCTGCATTTATAGTTTCAAAAAACAAACCTTCCGACGTGGATGCATTTCCAATTGTCCCCCAAGCTACTTCATTCCCATTATCTGAAAATCCAGTTTTGTATTCTAAACCTTTTACGTTTCTATATATTTTAGAGGCTTGTGCCAATCCAAGTAATCTCGGCATTTGTCCTGCAGTAGGAGAGATGTCGGCACTTGAATTTTTTTGTTTTGTTAAATCGTTCCACTTTCCATTTTCATCAAGAGAATGCGTTGCAAAGTGACCACCCATTTGTCGTCCCGCACTCATTGGATCATGATCGATATCGGTATGACCATACAATCCAGCAAAAAATTGTTGTATTGTTAAATGTCCAATTGCCATCATAAAAGTCTGATCGCGGTAATAACCTGAACGAAAATCGCCATCTTTGAATGCTTTTGCCATTGCCAATTGCGGCACTTCTTTTCCATCACCAAAAATACCAAACTTCGCTTTCCCTGTCAATACTTCACGTCTTCCCAATAAACTGCATTCTCTACTAACACAGGCAATTCTGTAATCATTTAAAACTTCTGTTTTAAAATCTTCAAAAGAGAGTGCTACAGTTTCTGATTGTTTCATAATTTTTTTATAATTGGAAATTTTAACAAAAATATACAAAAACTATCTATTTTCATAATAGATTGCATAAAAAATAATTAAAGTATTGATAATTTTAAAGTGGATTAATGTTGTTAAATTAAATTATTCTTAAAATAAAATTCAATTTAATAAATATTACGCAATGCATTTAAGTAAATACACCAACTTAAAACCATTTTCTTGTAAAAAGATTGATAAGTAATTTAGGGTCAAATGTAATTACAAACCGAATTTTTTCATTGTATTTATTTTGGGAAATCTCTAAACCATTATTAGAATATACTGGAAAATACAATTCAAAATAATTGGTAACCAAATTGAAACGAATGCCGCTATCATAAACAAATTTAGGATTCTGAAATTTATTTTTTAATAGTCCAATATCTCCGTAAACTTCTATCCAATTCCAAACAGAATAGCCAGCATTTACAGTTGTTAGCCACTGATTTGCATAACGGGTATCTAATTTAGATTTGAAACCACCATCAGCCATGATAAATTGCTGACTAAAAAAACCTGTACTTTCAGACCTTCCATAATAGCCATAGTCAAATAAATAATCTGTGGGACGGTCTACTGCAAAACTAAAAAAATCGGAATTTGAATTATTATAGAGAAAACTACCTGCAAAAAACCGCACATTCAACTCCCGATTGTCATCATACAATTTTCGATATTCAATTTCACCTGCTATTTTTCCAAATTTTGATGCCATTTGAAAATCAGTAATTAAATTAAAATGGTTAATAACTTCCGTTTTTGTATTGAAATACTTGGCGTTAAATACCGAATAGTTTTCGGTAGTGTTGTCTATAATAAAATTGCTTTTTTCTCGATTTACCAATACTTGACGCAATAGTATCATCTGTTTACGATTGTCTCTTAAATTACTTTCTCGCAATCTAAATTGAACGGTTGGATTAATTTTTTGATAGGTAGCATCGGGAGCATAATGAAAATAAGCCCCTATGATAGAATACTTTATATTGTATAAATTACCCTCTCTATAGTTTTTGTTAACCACAAAAGCTGCTCCTCCGGAAAGCGATTTTGAAGTAGTAGAATAGGCTGGATTTATGTCAAATGTGAATGGTTTGTCTAAAATCGTTTTGTTATGAAGCCTTAATCCAGGCGATAAACCGTCGTATAAATTGTAAGTTAAAGTTGGAACATATAGAATTTGGTTGTAATAGGGATCTTCCAAATCCTTCATAAAAGTGAATTTTATCGGACGATTATTCGGATAAAAACCTTTCAATGATTTCCAATTGTTTCTCAAATTGTATTCTGGGACTTCATTTTTGTAGTTCAAAACAATCTTGTCAGCATTTTTTCGGTCTATCGTAAATGTGCTGTCTGTATTTTGAGAATCTATCCATTTTTCAAATACAATTTCGTCATTTTTAATTCCATAAACCGGAATTGGAACAACCACACCAGTTTTATTATTTATTGAAAAAGTGATACTGTCTTTTGTTTTGGAAACATTCGAAAACTTGTAATCTATTAAGTCTTTAGAATCAATAATGGTCTTGAAAAACCAATTAATATCTTTCTTCGAATTCTTTTTTAATACAGTTTCAAAATCCGCTCTACTAGTTTGATTTCCTTTATTTTGCTCATAAAATTCTTGTACACTTTTTGGTATAAAATGGTCGCCTAAATAATCATCTAAATAAATGAAACTCAATCCAGCTCGGTATTTACTGGCAATTTGTTCGTTAAATTTTATCAGAGAGTTTTTTGGATTACTTAACGGTTGGTCTAAATTTTTTCGAGCCATCAACATATAAAAATAGCTGTATTGTTCATTAAAATTTAGTTGGGTCAAATTATAGCTTTTTAATAATTTATAATTGGAAACCGAGCCAAACATTTTCATTTTGGAATGATTTTCATCAATATATTTCATCATTGCATACACTTGAATTCCATCATAAATCCAATTGTCTTTTCTAGGATCTAAATGCAAACTATTTTTCAAATAATTATTTAAATAGGTCTTTAAAAATTTAATTTCAAATATAAATTCATCAGGAAACGGACTCATAAAAGCGGGTAATTGATTCAACCCATAAAACGGATTACGCTCATAATCTGCCTGCGAAACAGTTATTTTTTCATTTGGATAATGTCCAATCATACTATCAACAAAATTGACAACTTTGTCTACAACTAAAGCCTCTTGGATTTTTTCAATCTTAGTTTCTTTTATGTTTACCAATACATTTACAGCCTTATTTTTATAACTAGAAAAGCTGCTTTTGGGTTCTATAAACAAACTAAAATCATTTCTGTTTTTGCCACTTAACAAATAGTTTTCAAACAAGGAATTGTCTTCCAACTTTATGCTGTTTAAATCCGTTGTGGCTTCTGAATTTTTTGGAATTTTCAAATCAATTTCAAAATCCGAAAGTGCATTTGCTGCGTCGTCTAAATTGTTGTTATTGTAGGTCACAAAAGCGCCATCTTCAAATCTTGCAGGTGTTAGAAACCAGTTTTTTAGGTTCATGCCACCCATTTCTGTGTAGCCGTATTTTGTGAATTTAGCACTCGGAATTTTGACCGAATAGGTAAGGTATAAAGTAATTTTCTGATTGGGTTCTAAATTGTGTCGCAGGGCAACTTCTACATAATCTGAAATTGCTTCTGGTCGGTTCCAATTTAGAAATAATTTTGAATCGTCAATAATAGTCAAATTATTGGTACTCCCGCGTTCGGATTCTGCCGCTAAATGAAAATCACGGTAAAATTCATCCGAAAAACGTTCAGCCAAAGCCGTAGTTTTAGAAGAATAAGCGTGCATCCAATCGTTTAATACAATTGAATTTAAAACTGTCCCAGTGGTATTAATAAAAGTGATTTCTTGTTGTACATTCAACGTTTTTTCCTTCATATTCACTTCCACGTTGAGTTGGGAACGGTGTTGCGCAAAGCCAGTCACCGAAGTAAATACCATCAAAAGTAAAACGAAAAGTGTTGAAATGGATTTCAATGTTATTCAGAATTTAATAAGAAACCAATTTACTCATTATTAAGCAATAAATCTCAATTTTTGCACAAAAAATAAAGCTGTTTTTGAGACAGCTTTAGATTTAAAAATTAGGGGATAAATTGTATTTTTTGTAGAAAGTATCCAATACTTCTATGACTTCATCTTCAGTATCTACAATTTTTATGAGCTTCAAATCATCAGGACTCACATTGTTATATTGCTCAATCAAAACCGTTTTTATCCATTCCATCAAGCCCGACCAAAAGGATCTTCCAACCAATATTATTGGGAATTTCCCGATTTTTTTCGTTTGAATCAACGTAATCGCTTCAAACATTTCGTCTAAAGTTCCAAATCCTCCAGGCATAATTACAAATCCTTGAGAATATTTCACAAACATCACTTTTCTAACAAAGAAATAATCAAAATTCAAGTTTTTATCTCTATCGATATACGGATTATAATGCTGCTCAAAAGGCAAATCAATGTTCAATCCCACAGATGCTCCACCACCTAAAGTCGCGCCTTTATTGCCCGCTTCCATAATTCCGGGGCCACCACCAGTTATTACACCGTAACCAGATTTCCCAATTTTATAAGCAATTTTCTCTGCTAATAAATAAAATGGATCATCGGTTTTCGTTCTCGCCGACCCAAAAATAGTCACACAAGGCCCAATCCGACTCATACTTTCATAACCGTTCACAAACTCCGCCATAATCTTGAAAATCGCCCACGAATCATTCGCCCGAATCTCATTCCACGTTTTTTGCTTCAGTTTATCCTGAATTACTTTATCCTCATCATTATCAAAATCTTCTAATTTCATGTACTCTTTTTTTATTGTTTTTTTTGGAGCTAATCCCGCTTTCCGTTGCAATCCTCGCTAAAATGCGAGGGATTTTCACTTCTATCGGGGCTAAGCCTCTCGACTAAATTCCTTTTTTGAATTTAAATTTACGAAATTTCAAAAATTTTCAGCCTACTAAAGTAATTCTTTTTTCAAAAATTGTGCGGTATAGCTTTTTTTATTTTTCACAATTTCTTCGGGAGTTCCTTTGGCAACAACTTCTCCGCCACCTTTTCCTCCTTCAGGACCAATGTCAATAATATAATCCGCCAATTTAATTACGTCCATATTATGTTCAATAATCAATATCGTATTGCCTTTGTCAACCAATTTATTGATCACATCCATCAATACCCGAATATCCTCAAAATGCAACCCAGTAGTAGGTTCATCAAGAATATAAAACGTATTTCCGGTATCTTTTTTAGACAATTCACCAGCCAATTTAATCCGTTGTGCTTCGCCACCAGAAAGTGTCGTACTTTGCTGACCAAGAGTTATATAACCCAAACCAACATCCTGAATTGTTTTTACTTTTCTATAAATCTTCGGAATCATTTCAAAAAACGGAACCGCTTCATCAACTGTCATATTCAAAACATCTGAAATCGATTTGCCCTTGAATCGAATTTCCAAAGTTTCTCGATTAAATCGCTTCCCTTGACAGGTTTCACATTCAACATACACATCGGGTAAAAAGTTCATTTCTATCGTCCGAACTCCGGAACCTTCACAGGTTTCACATCGTCCGCCTTTCACGTTGAAACTAAATCTTCCTGCTTTATAACCCCGAATCATACTTTCTGAAGTCATTGTAAATAGATTTCTGATTTCCGTAAAAACTTCGGTATAAGTCGCAGGATTTGATCGCGGCGTTCTCCCAATCGGACTTTGGTCAATATCAATCACTTTATCAATATGTTCCAAACCTTCAATTTTCTTATACGGCTTTGGTTTTTTAACACCGTTAAAATAAAAAGCATTCAAAATAGGATAAAGCGTCTCATTTATCAAGGTCGATTTTCCACTTCCAGAAACGCCTGTCACACAAATCAATTGCCCTAAAGGCATTTCAATAGTAACATTTTTTAAGTTATTTCCGGTTGCGCCTGTCAATTTCAAAAACTTTCCATTGCCTTTGCGTCTCTTTTTGGGAATCTCAATTTTCATTTCTCCATTAAGATACATCGCCGTAATAGTATGTTCTTTCAAGATTTCTGCAGGTGTTCCTTTGCTGATAATTTCACCACCAAATTTCCCCGCTTTAGGACCAATATCAATCACGTAATCTGCTCGTTCAATCATGTCTTTATCGTGTTCTACGACAATTACAGAATTTCCAATGTCTCGCAATTGCTCCAAAGAATGGATTAATTTATCGTTGTCTCTTTGGTGCAAACCAATACTCGGTTCGTCTAAAATATACAAAACGCCTACCAATTGTGAGCCAATTTGTGTTGCTAATCGAATCCGTTGTGCTTCACCACCAGAAAGTGATTTTGAACTTCGGCTTAAAGCCAAATAATCTAAACCCACGTTCATTAAAAAATTCAATCTGTCTTTGATCTCTTTAATTACTTCTGTTGCTATTAATGCTTGTTTATCCGTTAAATGATTGTGTAAATCGTGAAACCATTTTGTTAAATCTGAAATATCTAAATCGCACAATTCAGCAATATTTTTTTCATTGATTTTAAAAAATAACGCTTCTTTTTTTAATCGTGTTCCCTCACAAACGGGACATTTCACTTCGTCCATAAATCCAGAAGCCCAACGTTTTATTGTTGCCGAACCACTTTCGTCGTGTTGGCTTTTTATGAAATGCGAAATTCCTTCAAATTCAATTTTATATTCCTTCGTAATTCCCAATGTTTTCGATGCAACAGAAAATTTCTCTTTTCCACCATTCAAAATCATATCCATCGCTTCCTCAGAAATACGCTCTATA
>CALPQA020000036.1 GCA_943325595.2 Auritidibacter sp. Marseille-P8566 | reverse complement strand
TCTCAAGCAAAAATGAAAGTTTTGCGACCTGAGATTGCCGAGTTAGGAGAAAAATTTAAAAAAGAGCCTGCGAAAAAGCAACAAGAAACAATGAAATTGTACAATAAAGCGGGTGTAAACCCAATGGCTGGTTGTATTCCTGCATTAATTCAGCTTCCGTTTATGTATGCCTCATTCCAGTTTTTTCCTTCGGCATTTGAATTGCGACAAAAAGGATTTCTTTGGGCAGACGATTTATCTTCTTTTGACGAAGTTGTAAAATTGCCATTCCACATTCCATTGTACGGAAGTCACATCAGTTTGTTTCCAATTTTGGCAGCAATTGCGATTTTCTTCTACATGAAAATGACTTCTGGAGATCAACAAATGGCGGCTCCTGCTCAAGATGGAATGCCAGATATGGCAAAAATGATGAAAATCATGATTTATGTTTCGCCATTGATGATGTTGTTTTTCTTCAATAGTTATGGTGCTGGATTGAGTTTATACAACTTTATCTCCAACTTAATTACGATTGGAATTATGTTAGTCATCAAGAATTATATTGTTGATAATGATAAAATTCATGCTCAAATTCAAGAGAACAAATTGAAAGAGCCAAAGAAACAAGGTAAGTTCCAACGTAAGATGCAAGAGATTATGGAACAAGCTGAAGCTCAAAAGGCACAACAGCAAAAGAAAAAATAAATTTAAAAGCACTCTAACGGGTGCTTTTTTAATAAACGGCTTATTTTTTGATGAAATAAAAAGAAGGCTTTTGAGTTATATCTTATAAATTCACTTTTTGATTATGAAACAATTATTTATAGTATTTGCACTTATTTTCACAACAACTTTTTATGCACAATCTGATTTTAATAAATTAGATGAAAATGGAAAAAAACACGGTGTTTGGAAAGGCGTTTATGAAGAGTCAAAACGACCTCGTTACGAAGGTACTTTCAATCACGGTAAAGAAATAGGTTTGTTTACTTATTTTGATGATTCCAAAGAGGCAACTGTTATGGCCACAAGAGAATTTAACAGTAATGACAACTCTGCCTACACGATTTTTTACGACCAAAAGAAAAATAAAGTTAGTGAAGGAAAAGTCATTAATAAACTTCATGAAGGTCCATGGACTTACTATCATGAAGCTTCTAAAATTGTAATGACTTTGGAAAACTATAAAAATGGCAAGTTGGAAGGATTAAAAACGATAAATTTTCCAAGTGGAGTAGTTGCCGAACAAACCAATTATAAGAACGGAGTAAAAGAAGGTGTTTATAAAAAATACACCGAAAAAGGCGTTGTTCTAGAAGAATCTTTTTATGTAAAAGGAGAATTCAATGGCGCTTCAACATTCAAAGGACCTGACGGATTGGTGGTTGCAAAGGGAATGTTCAAGCAAGGGAAAAAAGTTGGAATTTGGCAGTTTTTTGAAAATGGGAAACTCGTAAGCAAAGAAAATTTCAATAAACCACAAAAGAAGTTTAAAAAACGCGAGGTAATTAGAAAAGAAGAATAGTATTTAAACGCTATTTGAAAACATAAAACCTTTCTAAAATAAACCAAAATTAGTCGTATCTTTACACTCCATTTTTGGAGAATAAATCTTTCAATAAATTAGTAATGAAGCGTGTTGTAGTAGGTCTTTCTGGTGGTGTTGATTCAAGTGTTGCAGCCTATTTATTGCAACAACAGGGGTATGAAGTTATTGGACTTTTCATGAAGAATTGGCACGATGATTCTGTGACAATTTCCAATGAATGTCCATGGCTTGAAGACAGCAACGATGCGTTATTGGTAGCCGAAAAATTAGGAATTCCATTCCAAACGGTTGATTTAAGCGAACAATACAAAGAAAAAATCGTTGATTATATGTTCAACGAATATGAAAAAGGAAGAACTCCAAATCCAGATGTATTGTGCAATCGAGAAATTAAATTTGATGTTTTCATGAAAATTGCTTTGAGTCTTGGTGCCGATTTTGTAGCAACAGGACATTATTGCAGAAAAGGGGAAATTGAAGTTGATGGAAAGAAAGTATTTCAACTGCTTGCTGGTGCTGATACGAACAAAGACCAATCTTATTTTTTATGTCAATTATCGCAAGAACAATTGTCGAAATCATTATTTCCAATAGGCGAATTAACCAAACCAGAAGTACGCGAAATTGCCACTCAAATGGAATTGGTAACAGCCGAAAAGAAAGATTCTCAAGGTCTATGTTTCATTGGGAAAGTAAGATTACCTGAATTTTTACAACAAAAATTACAACAAAAAGAAGGACTAATCGTTCAAATAGACAAATTAGATTCAGTTTATAATAAGGAAGAATTAAAATTTGATTCCATCGAAGAAGTATTAGCTTCTGAAGCTCGAAATATTCCTTACAATCCTGAAATGGGAAAAGTAGTTGGAAAGCATCAAGGTGCACATTATTTTACTACAGGACAACGCAAAGGATTGAATGTAGGAGGAACAAAAGAGCCCTTATTTATCATCGCCACAAATGTTGAAACCAATACAATATATACCGGTTTAGGAAATGAACATCCTGGTTTATTCAAAAAAGCATTGTTTATTGATCAATCAGAAATCCATTGGATTCGTGAAGATTTGACTCTGGCAATTGGAGCATCTACAACAGTAATGGCCAGAATTCGCTACCGTCAACCTTTACAAAAAGCTATTTTACATCAATTTGAAAACGGAATGTACGTTCAATTTGAGGAATCACAATCCGCAATTACAGAAGGGCAGTTTGTTGCATGGTATTTAGAGGATGAATTAGTTGGTTCGGGAGTAATTTCTTAATTTAGTATTTAATTACTATTTAAAATGAAAAAAACAGTATTGATTTTTGTCTTATTTATTTCTTATTTAGGTTATTCTCAGGAAGATGCTTGGGTGTATTTTAAGGATAAACCCAATAGTCAATATTATCTTTCCAATCCGCTACAAATGCTTTCACAACGGGCTTTGGACAGACGAACAATGCAAAATATTCCTTTAGATTTAGTAGACGTTCCAATCCATCAAGCCTATATAGACCAGATTACTGCAACTTCTGGAATAACAGTTAAGGCTAAATCAAAATGGTTGAATTGTTTGCACATTCGCGGAACACAAGCCGATATTCAAGCTTTGAGTTTGCTGTCATTTGTAGATCACGTTTCATTTGCAAACCGTGCTTTGAATACTGGCGGGAGATTTTCAAGTTCTACTACTACGAATTCGGTGAATAAGGTTCTTGAAACGCAAGTTTCCTTTAATTACGGAAATTCTGCTAATCAAATTCAAATGTTAAATGGGCATTTATTGCACCAACAAAATTATACAGGAACTGGGAAAATTATTGCGGTTTTAGACGCTGGTTTTCCTGGCGTAGATGTGGCACAACCTTTTCAGCGATTAAGAGACAACAATCAAATTTTGGGTGGTTATAATTTTGTAGGTAGAAATACCAATTTTTATTCTTTGGATTCACATGGAACAATGGTGCTTTCAAACATGGGTGGATATGTTGACAATCAGTTGGTTGGAACAGCGCCCGACGCCTCTTATTATTTATTTATCACAGAAGATAATTCATCTGAAAATCCTTTGGAAGAATCACTTTGGGTAGAAGCCGCAGAAATGGCCGACAATTTAGGAGCCGATATTATCAATACTTCTTTGGGTTATTTTGGATATGACAACCCAAATTATAGTCATACTTATTCCGATATGAATGGAACTACAACATTTATTTCTCGTGGTGCCAATATTGCTTTTAGCAGAGGAATGGTTGTAGTTGTTTCGGCTGGAAATTCAGGGAATTCTGCAAATGTTCATATTGGTTCTCCTGCAGATGCCGTAAATGCATTAACTGTTGGTGCTGTCGATGCTTCAAGAAATTATGCTAGTTTTAGTTCTATAGGACCTTCTTTTGATGGAAGGGTAAAACCAGATGTTATGGCGCAAGGACTTTATGCAGTTGTGGCAACGCCAAGTGGAGTGGTTGGAACCAATAGCGGAACTTCTTTTTCGGGACCAATTATGGCGGGAATGGTAGCTAGTTTTTGGCAAGCATTTCCAACCTTTACAAATTCACAAATTGTGCAATTTATCAAGGCATCAGCCGATCGTTTCTCAGCTCCAAACGCCCAGTATGGTTATGGAATTCCTAACTTTCAATTGGCTCTAACAAACGCTTTGTCAAGCATGCAATTTCATTCTGATTTAATCGGTGTATATCCAAATCCCGTAAAAGACGATGTTACTTTTTCTATTCCGACATCGGGTTCTTCAAAAGAAATTACAATTTATAATAATTTAGGACAAATAGTTATCAATCAAATTAGCAATACTACAATTCAAAATATTTCCTTACAATCACTTGAAAGTGGGGTTTATTTTTATAAAATTGCTGTTGCAAATGGAACGAAAGTCGGAAAATTAATAAAACAATAAAACAATTGACTCACCATATTTAATGAATAAAATAACAAAACTTTTCAATATTAAATATCCAATTGTCCAAGGCGGAATGATTTGGAACAGCGGCTATAAATTAGCAAGCGCAGTAAGTAATGCTGGGGGTTTGGGATTAATAGGAGCAGGGTCAATGTATCCTGAAGTTTTACGCGAACACATTCAAAAATGTAAAAAAGCAACGAACAAACCTTTTGGTGTTAATGTCCCAATGTTGTATCCAAATATTGAAGAAATTATAAATATTATTGTTGAAGAAGGAGTTAAAATTGTTTTCACATCAGCAGGAAACCCTAAAACGTGGACGTCATTTCTAAAAGAAAAAGGCATTACAGTGGTTCATGTGGTTAGTAGTTCTAAATTTGCTTTAAAAGCACAAGAAGCAGGAGTAGATGCTGTTGTTGCTGAAGGTTTTGAAGCGGGTGGTCATAATGGTAGAGAAGAAACAACAACTTTTACATTGATTCCAATGGTGAAAGAACAACTTTCAATTCCATTACTTGCTGCTGGAGGAATTGCCTCAGGACGTGGAATGTTGGCTGCAATGGTTTTAGGTGCTGACGGCGTTCAAATGGGTTCAAGATTTGCAGCTTCAGTTGAATCTTCGGCGCATCAAAATTTTAAGGATACAATTATTACGATTAAAGAAGGCGATACGCATGTTACCTTGAAAGAATTAGCTCCAGTTCGTTTGATAAAAAACAAGTTTTATGAGGACCTTCAAGAATTGTACAAAAAGGCTCCAACTCCAGACGAATTAAAAACGTTGTTAGGAAGAGCAAGAGCTAAAAAAGGCATGTTTGAAGGAGATTTAATAGAAGGAGAGCTAGAAATTGGTCAAATTGCGGGATTAATTCACGAAATAAAACCTGTTGCAGAAATCATAGCTGAAATGGTCTCTGAATTTAAAATTGCAAAAAAGGAAGTGCAACAATTATAACTAAAAATTACAATTATTTATTAATATGCTAAATATGAAATACATAAAAATACTATTCCTGTTCTTCTTACTGGGTTTAGGAATTCAAAATACTTTTGGGCAGGTGTATAAATTTGAAGCCACAGGTTTTAGTGTTTTAGAAAAAGATACCAAAGGCGCTTGGGGAAAATGGTCTGATTTACAAGCGGTAAATATTGTAATTACTTTGGATACTGATAAAAACAGAATTGTTGTTTATTCTAAAGAAATTCAGTTGTATGAAATTCAAAATTATGAGGAAAAACAAGAAAGTGAATCCGATGAAATTTATCCATTTGTTTGTAAAGATATCGATGGTGAGGAATTCACAATTTCTATAATTACTAGAAAAAATCAAGCCAACAGAAAGCAATTGTACATCAACCAAAAGAATGTAATTATTGTTTATAACATCGTAAATTTTCCTGATAAAGGGATAAAAGATAAAAAGTAGGCTAAAATTAAATAAGTTTCAACAAATTAAAATTATGAAAAAGGTATTTCTGTTTTTTGCATTTGGACTAAGTTTTGTATTAAATGCACAACAACGCCCTAAATTGGTTGTAGGAATTGTGGTAGATCAAATGAAAATGGAATATTTATATCGTTTTTCAGACGACTTTACTCCGAATGGATTTAAGCGATTAATGGCAAATGGATATACATTTCAAAATATGCATTTCAATTACGTGCCAACTTATACTGGTCCGGGTCATGCTTCCATTTATACAGGTACAACCCCAGCTGTTCACGGAATTGTAGGGAATGATTGGTTTAATAAATCTTTGGGAAAAGACATGTATTGCACAGACGATGCATCTGTAAAAACAATTGGCGATGGAACAGCAGAAGAAGGAAAAATGTCTCCAAAAAATTTGCAAAGCACTACCATTACTGACGAGTTGCGTTTAGAAACCAATTTCAAGGGGAAAGTAATCGGGATAAGTTTAAAAGACAGAGGAGCGATTTTGCCTGCAGGACACTTTGCCAATTGGGCTTTTTGGTATAGCAAAACGGGCGCTTTTATTTCGAGTACTTTTTATGGCGAAAAACTGCCGGAATGGGTAACGGAATTCAATAATGAAAAACGATTCATGCCCTATATAAATAAAGGGTGGGATTTATTAAAACCTGCTGCAAATTACGATGAAAGTCTTCCTGACGACAATCCATATGAAGGTAAATTATATAAAAGTTTAGCGCCTGTTTTTCCATATAATTTGAAAGACATGTATGATAAAAATGATGCTGGGGTTTTACGTTCCACACCATTTGGAAACAACTTATTGGCTGAATTTGCAATGAAAGCCATTGAAAAAGAGGAACTTGGAAAAGATAACGTTACAGATTTTTTAACTGTTAGTTTCTCATCAACGGATTATGTTGGGCATTTAATGGGGCCTCGTTCTATGGAATTGCAAGATACTTATTTACGATTAGACCAAACGATTGCTGATTTTTTAGTCTATTTGGATAAAACTGTTGGGAAAGACAACTACTTACTTTTTTTAACTGCCGATCACGCAGGTGCAGAAAATGTTTCATACCTAAAAGACAATAAATATGCTGTAAATAATATAGATCCTAAAGAAATAGTGAAAGGATTAAAAAAATATTCTCAGGATACATTTGGGGATGATTTGGTGTTAAATTATTCAAATTTCAATCTTTATTTTAATAAGGAAATTATCAAAAATAAAGGCTTAGAATTTTTGAAAGTAAAGCAGTCTTTTAAGGACTATTTGATGTCACAGGTTCACGTAAAAAGAGTATATACAGAAGAAGAAATTCTGGCAT
Source organism: Auritidibacter sp. Marseille-P8566 (assembly GCA_943325595.2). Next base: position 2,734 of record CALPQA020000036.1, on the reverse strand, counting down.
CCACGGGAAATGATTTTTATCTTAATTTTATTTCAAAAGGATATGATCCAAGTCAAAATGGTGATTTAGTAATTCTTGATAAGCCAGGAAATATAGAATATGTCGGAACGGGAACATCACATGGAACACCCTACAGTTATGATACTCATGTTCCTGCACTTTTTTACGGTTGGCATATAAAGCACGGGGAAACACATGATAGAAAAGTTATTACACAAATTGCTCCTACAATTGCTCAAAAAATTAAAATTCCTTTTCCAAATGGAACAGAAGCTAATGTGCTTTTGGAAATTCTAGAATAACACACTTAATTTATATGAAAAACCCCAATTTGTAGTTACAATTTGGGGTTTTAATTTTCTTGTTATTTCAATAATATCTGATTTTTCAATAAATCTTCAAAAGTTTCTCGTTCCCGAATTAAAATTCCTTTTCCATCTTTCCATAAAACTTCTGCAGGTTTGTACCTAGAATTGTAATTGGAAGCCATTGAAAAGCAATAAGCACCGGCATTTCTAAAACATAAAAGGTCTCCCTCTTTGATTTCAGCAATTCTTCGGTTATTGGCAAAGGTGTCGGTTTCACAGATATAACCAACAACGGTATAAAAACGTTCTTTTCCTTTAGGATTTGAAATGTTTTCGATATGGTGTTGTGAACCGTATAACATTGGACGAATCAAGTGATTGAATCCACTATCAATTCCAGCAAAAACGGTAGAAGTTGTTTGTTTTACAACATTAACTTTTGCTAAAAAGAAACCTGCTTCACTCACTAAAAATTTCCCTGGTTCAAATGCCAACGTTAATTCTCTTCCGTAAGCCGCTTCAAAAGCAAGAAATCTTTTGGAAAGTTTTTTCCCTAATTCTTCAATATTGGTTTCAATATCGCCTTTGTTATAAGGAACTTTAAAACCACTTCCGAAATCTAAGAAATCTAAGGTTTTGAAGTTATTGGCTGCTTCAAATAGAATTTCTGCAGCATAGAGAAACACTTCGATATCTAAAATATCAGATCCCGTGTGCATGTGAATTCCATTGATATGCATTTTTGTATTTTCAACAATTCTCAAAATATGAGGCATTTGATGAATAGAAATTCCAAATTTACTATCGATATGTCCCACAGAAATATTAGAATTTCCACCTGCCATTACGTGTGGATTGATGCGTATGCAAACAGGTACGTTAGGATGTTTCGTTCCAAATTGTTCTAAAACGGAAAGATTATCAATGTTGATTTGAACCCCAAGCGCTGCTGCTTCTTCAATTTCTTCAAAGGAAACGCCGTTAGGTGTATAAATTATTTGTTTTGGTTCAAAACCTGCATAAATTCCTAATTTCACTTCTTGAATTGAAACAGTATCTAAATTAGAACCAATAGATTTTAGTAACTGAAGTATTGCGATATTAGACAATGCTTTTGCGGCATAATTAATCCGTAATCGCGGTACTTTTGCGAAAGCATTGGTTAATCTTTTATATTGTGATTGGATTTTTGCAGCATCATATACATATAATGGACTTCCAAACTCCTCGGCTAATTTTACTAATTCTTGTGGTTGCATTGTTATCTAATTTTATGCAAATTTAAAGTTATATGCATCGTAAACAAAGCAATTTTACTTTAATAACAAAATGTAACAGATTGTTATATTTGTAACAATTAATTACAAACTCGGTAAATCTCCATTTCCTTTTGTTGGTAAATTCGTTGAACCCATCAAATACAAATCGACAACGCGAGCTGCTTCACGACCTTCAGAAATAGCCCAAACAATTAAAGACTGTCCACGACGCATATCACCAGCGGTAAAAATATGAGGTTTGTTGGTTTGATAATTGTTTGCTTTATAGTTGTTTCTAGCATCTATTTCCAAGCCCAATTGTTCGCTTAATGTTTTTTCAGGACCTGTAAATCCAAGTGCTAATAAAGCCAATTCGCAAGGCCAAATTTTCTCGGAACCTTCTTTTTCAATCAATTCAGGTCGTTGCCCAGGAACCATTTTCCAAGCAACTTCTACAGTTTTTAATCCAACTAATTCTCCTTTTTCATTAGCAATGAATTCTTTGGTATTTATAAGCCAATTTCTTTCACAACCTTCTTCGTGAGAAGAGGAAGTTTTTAGTTGTAAAGGCCAAAATGGCCATGGAGTAGAAGCACTTCTTCCAACGGGAGGTTTCGGCATAATCTCAAAATTTGTAACTGATTTCGCCCCTTGACGGTTGGAAGTTCCAACACAATCGGAACCAGTATCTCCACCACCAATTACAATTACATTTTTATTTTTTGCAGAAATCTGATTTGGAATCGCTTCGCCATATAATGATTTTGTTTGTTGTGTTAAAAAAGTCATGGCTTGTACAACTCCTTTACTTTCAATTCCTTTTGTTGGCAAACTTCTACTTTCAGTTGCACCGCCACACAAAACTATGGAATCAAAAGCATTTAGTTCTTCAACACTATAATTTACACCAACATTTACATTGACTTTGAAAACTACTCCTTCGGCTTCTAGAACTTTTACTCTTCTATCGATAATTCCTTTTTCTAATTTGAAATTTGGAATTCCATAACGCAATAGTCCACCTATGGCATTGTCTCTTTCGAAAACAGTAACAGTATGTCCAGCACGATTTAATTGTTGTGCTGCAGCCAATCCAGCAGGTCCAGAACCAATAACAGCAATAGTTTTCCCTGTTCTGGTGGCAGGAATTTGTGGTTTAATCCATCC
>CALPQA020000035.1 GCA_943325595.2 Auritidibacter sp. Marseille-P8566 | reverse complement strand
TGGCGATATTCATATTTTGGCATGGACGACTACTCCTTGGACTTTACCTTCAAATACTGCATTAACAGTAGGTCCTAGAATAGATTATGTTTTGGTTGACACATTCAATCAATATACTTTTTTACGCTCAAAAGTAATTTTGGCTAAAAATTTGGTTGGAAAACAATTCGGAAAAGGATTTTTTGAAAGTACAAATGCTACTGATTTTGAAAACTTCAAAGCGGGCGATAAACAAATTCCATATCACGTTCTTACCGAATGTAAAGGAGCCGATTTAATTGGGATTCGTTACGAACAATTAATGCAATTTGCACTTCCATACCAAAACCCTGAAAATGCTTTTAGAGTAATTGCAGGTGATTTTGTGACAACAGAAGACGGAACGGGAATTGTACATACAGCACCTACTTTTGGAGCAGATGATGCTAAAGTGGCTAAAGAAGCCGTTCCAGAAGTACCGCCAATGTTGGTTTTAGATGAAAATGGAAATCCAGTTCCATTGGTCGATTTACAAGGAAAATTCACTTCTCACATGGGTGAATATGCTGGAAAATATGTGAAAAATGAATACTATAACGAAGGGGAAGCGCCAGAACGTTCAATAGACGTTGAAATTGCCATTCGTTTAAAAGAAGAAAATAAAGCCTTTAAAGTAGAGAAATACGTGCACAGTTATCCACATTGTTGGAGAACCGATAAGCCTATTTTATATTATCCTTTAGATTCTTGGTTTATAGAAATTACGAAAGTTCGCGACAGAATGTTCGATTTGAACGAAAATATCAATTGGAAACCAAAAGCAACAGGAGAAGGTCGATTTGGAAATTGGTTGAAAAATGCCAACGATTGGAATTTATCACGTTCTCGTTTTTGGGGAATTCCATTACCAATTTGGAGAACCGAAGACGGAACTGAGGAAATTTTGATAGGTTCTGTTGAAGAATTATTCAACGAAACCGAAAAAGCAATTGCAGCCGGTTTCCAAAAAGAAAATCCTTTCAAAGGTTTTGAAATTGGAAATATGAGCGAAGCAAACTATGATTTGGTTGATTTACATAAAAATGTAGTTGACGAAATTACGTTGGTTTCGACTTCTGGTAAACCGATGAAACGCGAAGCCGATTTGATAGATGTTTGGTTTGATTCGGGCGCAATGCCTTATGCGCAGTGGCATTATCCTTTTGAGAATAAGGATAAAATTGACGAAAACAAAGATTTCCCAGCCGATTTTATCGCAGAAGGTGTTGATCAAACGCGGGGTTGGTTTTATACCTTACACGCCATTGGAACTTTGGTTTTTGATAAAATCGCCTATAAAAATGTAGTTTCAAACGGTTTGGTTTTAGACAAAAACGGACAGAAAATGTCAAAACGACTAGGAAATGCAGCCGATCCATTTGAAACATTAAATGAATATGGACCTGATGCTACACGTTGGTACATGATTTCGAATGCAAATCCTTGGGACAACCTAAAATTTGACTTAGAAGGAATTGCTGAAGTACGCCGAAAATTCTTCGGAACGCTATACAATACCTATTCTTTCTTTAGTTTGTATGCCAATATCGATAATTTCAAATATTCTGAAGCTGCAATTCCAGTGAATGAAAGACCTGAAATTGACCAATGGATTATTTCAGAATTGAACACGTTGATAAAAGTAGTTGACGCTGCCTATGCCGATTATGAACCTACAAAAGCGGCTCGTGCCATTTCAGATTTCCTTCAGGAAAACTTGAGTAACTGGTATGTTCGTTTGTGTAGAAGACGCTTCTGGAAAGGTGAATACGGACAAGATAAAATTGCTGCCTACCAAACTTTATACGAATGTTTGTTAACCATAAGTAAATTAGGTGCGCCAATTGCTCCCTTTTTTATGGACAAATTATACAGAGATTTAACATTAGCGACACAATCTGAGCAATTTGAAAGTGTACATTTGGCTGACTTTCCGCAAAGCGTTGAAAAGTATGTTAATAAATCGTTAGAGAGCAAAATGCAGAAAGCACAAACCATTTCATCATTGGTATTATCGCTCCGTAAAAAGGAAATGATAAAAGTGCGTCAACCGTTGCAAAAGATAATGATACCAATACTTGACGAGAGTCAACGTGCTGAAATTGAAGCGGTTTCTGACCTTATAAAAGCAGAGGTAAATGTAAAAGAAATCGTACTTTTAGATGATGCTTCGGGAATATTAGTAAAGCAAATTAAGCCTAATTTTAAAACATTAGGACCTCGATTTGGAAAGGATATGGGATTGATTGCCAAAGAGATACAAGGATTTTCATCGGATCAAATTAATAAATTTGAAAGAGATGGAACAATTAGTATTTTTATTGCAGAAAAAAGCATAAATTTATCATTGGAAGAAGTTGAAATTTCTTCACAGGATATTGAAGGCTGGTTAGTTGCCAATTCAAATGGAATTACGGTGGCTCTAGACATCTCAATTTCAGAGGATTTGCGACAAGAAGGAATTGCACGAGAATTGGTAAATAGAATTCAGAATATCAGAAAAGATTCCGGATTTGAAGTTACTGATAAAATCAAAGTGCAGTTAAAAAGAAGTGGAGATTTGGAAGAAGCAATTCTGAAAAACGAAACCTACATTAAGTCTGAAACCTTAACTGACTCATTAGTTTTTGTGGATGATTTAGAAAATGGAATAGAAATAGAATTCGACGATATAAAAACGAAAATAGCAATTAATAAATAATTAGAGAATGGTAGATGAAACATTAAGATACTCTGATGCAGATTTAGCAGAGTTCAAAGAGCTAATAATAAATAAAATCCACAAAGCACAAACCGATTTAGAATTAATCAAAAGTGCGTATATGAATGATTTAAATAATGGAACTGATGATACTTCACCAACGTTCAAAGCCTTTGAAGAGGGAAGCGAAACGATGTCGAAAGAAGCCAACTCACAATTGGCAATTCGTCAAGAAAAATTTATTCGTGATTTAAAAAACGCGCTTTTCCGTGTTGAAAACAAAACCTATGGATTTTGTAAAGTAACTGGTAAATTAATCAGTAAGGAACGATTAATGGTTGTTCCACACGCTACAATGAGTATTGAAGCGAAAAATTTACAGCGATAAATTTATTTAAGCATAAAAAAACCTCGAATACGAGGTTTTTTTATGCTTAAAAATTAAAAATTTAGTACGCTAATTTGTTGCAACGTAAAATTAGCACCATAATTATATTGGATAATTTTATTAGGGCCAACAGCGATAAGGTGCGAATCTAAGGGAATTACATCCGTAATTGGCTCTGAATAAGAATTCATTAAAAGAAGTTGCGAGGGATTATCAGTATTAAAAACTTTTAAGCCTTGAGAACCACAACCAACATAAAGTGCATTATTTCTAACTCCTACTCCATAAGGTTGATTTAACAAATAGGTCGAGACTAAAACTGGATTTAAAATGTCTGAGACATTAATTACGTTTATTTGATCTTGTGCTGCCCCACAAAAAGAACCTCCTCTAACAGTTACATAAGCCAAATTTCCAAATACAAAAACTGGATCACAGCCCGTTGAATGAGAAAACCCCGAAATGAAAGTAGGATTAAATTCGTCTGTAGCATCAATTACATGCATCCCATTTGTGGCGCCTACAAATAAATAATCCTTTTGGATAAATAAAGTTTCAAACTGCCCTGCATTAATCCATTGTGTTATATATATGGATTTGTCAAAAAAAGAAGTGGAAGGATTGCTAATGTTAAACACATTTAATTTGTAACTATCTAATGTGTAAAGTGCATTTCTATTAATTTGAAAACGAGCATAAGACCCACCTGTTCCAATAGCATTGGAACTCAACAAAGATGCGGTAGCATCGCAAGCTAGTATATAATACTGACCTTCTGGCCTATCACGATATTCTAAACGGTATCCCGTTACAATCTCACCTTCATTTAAAACCGATGTACCATCATAAAATTCAGCATTATTAGGGTATGTTGGTGTAAAAGTGATTGCGTTTTCAATGGTTCTTACCAAAGTAATATTACGTATATTAGAAATATCGAAAACCAATAAATCCACAAAATTATCAGCATATAAATAATTCCCCTTCACAGCAATGTCATGAACACCAGCAATATTTATAAAAGCAATATTTAGTGGCGTTGCAGGATTATGATTATCAAAAACATGAACTCCGCTTTCTTTAGCTATATAAAATAAATAATTTTCAGCCACATATATTTTCCCTTCCGAATTGGTTTGTCTACTCGGAGTAATTGATATAGCACTTCTAATATTGGTCAATGATTTTATAATTGGGACTGCAAAAAGTGCTTTTGGGGTATCATTTTCGTCGGGTGAGCAAGCAATGAAAAGCAATGCAAAAAAACAAGCGAAACCTTTTTTTACTATTTTCATGGGTTTTATATTATTTGAATTTCAAGTCAAAGATAATAAAATTAGATAATCAATTTAAATTGAAGTCGATACAAAATTACAAACAACAAATTTACATTTAACAAGACTTGTTTTTATTTGATTTTAAAGGATTACTAGCTTTCTAATATTTTGTATTAAAAATAGTATTATTTTTGCCCTATCAAAATTCACAAAATGTCATTAAAAAAAGCCTATTTCCTAATTTACATCATATTATTAGTAGATCAAATCACTAAAATCTACATCAAAACCCATTTTGTTTTAGGAGAAGAAGTTTCCGTTTTTAATTGGTTTAAAATTCTTTTCATAGAAAATGAAGGAATGGCTTGGGGTACTCAAATTCCAGGTTCTTATGGTAAAATTATTTTGACCGTATTCCGATTATTTGCTGTTTCAGGAATTGCTTATTGGCTTTGGGATGCGGTAAAAAAACAAAGTTCTAATTTCCTTATCGTTGCCATCGCATTAATTTTTGCAGGTGCTTTTGGGAATATTATCGATTCCGTTTTTTATGGCGTAATTTTCGATGATAGTTACCATACTGTTGCCACGATTTTCTCAGATAAACCTTATGGAACGCTATTTCACGGAAAAGTAGTTGATATGTTTTACTTTCCTATTTGGGATGGTGACTTGCCAAGTTGGTTGCCAATATGGGGAGGAAAACACTTCACTTTTTTTAATGCAATTTTCAACATTGCCGATATGGCAATTTCTACAGGTGTTGGAATTTTGATTGTATTTAATAAAAAAGCTTTCAGTAAAAATTAGTTTTCGCTTTATTTTAAGAAGTTTTGAATTCAAATACATTTTTCGGAGTAGCACAATAATCTAATTTTACGTCACCTTCAAAAACATCTGAAATCAGTTCTTCTGGCTCAAAGAAGGACAACCCTATTTTGATTGTATCTGAATTACATTCCGACAAAAAAGCATCGTAAAAACCTTTTCCGTAACCTACACGATTCCCATTAATGTCAAATGCCAAAAGCGGAATAAAAACAACTTCAATTTTATTTGTTGGAACTTCAATTCCATCAACTGGTTCAGGAATATTGTATTCGTTTTTTTTGATTTTCGTATTGTCCGTCAATAAATAATGTGTCATTTTTCGGCTTTCAAAATCGCTTTTTGAAACGCAAATTTCCTTATCTTTTCCTGATAAAAGATGCAAAATGAATTCGGTATTTATCTCGTGCAATTCGGTTATTGGCAAAAACACATGAAAATACGTCTTATCCCAAATTGGAATTTTCAGAATAGTATTGGCAATAGCCAAACTCATTTCGTCGATTTCATTTTCAGAAAGTGCTCGTCTTAGCGCTTTATATTTCAATCGAATTTCTTTTTTAAACATCAGATAAATGTGTTGAAATATGATAAATGGCATCGCCTTGAAATACAATCGGAGCATCATTTACATTGATAATATATCCTGAATTTGGCGCTTTTACTTTGTGTTCTATTTTACCGTAAGGATCAGAAACAGTGGCCAACAATTGCCCTTTGGTTACATAATTTCCGATTTTTGTAAAACCATGAAACATCCCTGAATATTTGGCCCTAACCCAATTTGATTTCTCGATATAAACCGTATTTTTTTCGGGGACAATGATTTTTTTTCGGGAACCTAACATCCCGAAATGATCCAGAATTCTTTTGGTGCCTTCAATTCCGTGTTGCGTGATTTCATCATTAATATTCACCGATTTTCCTCCTTCAAACAACAGCATTTTCACGCCCAATTTATCGCAAGAATTTCGAAACGAACCCACAATATTTTTGGAATACAATCCAAATGGCGCTTGAAAAACATCAGCTAATGCTTTTAATTCCTGATTTTCCGGTACAATTCGAATTTGCGGCGCATTGAATCTACTTGCGCCTCCTGCATGAAAATCAATGGCATAATCAACATGCGGCATGATTTCTTTCAATAAATAATAGGCAAATCTACTTGCCAACGAACCTTTTTTGCTTCCTGGAAAAACCCGATTCAAATCGCGTTTGTCTGGAAATTCTCGAGTCTGATTTACAAACCCAAATACATTAATCACTGGAATACAAATGATGGTTCCTGTCTTTGGTTTATTGATTTTTCGCGTTATTATCTGCCGAACAATCTCAATTCCGTTAATTTCATCACCATGCAATCCTGCCGAAAGTAAAATAGTGGGACCATTAAATTTAGAACGTGAAACAATTATTGGAATTTTCAATTTGGTCATTGTGTGCAAAGTCGCAATTTCCATATTGATGGTTTTGCTTTCTCCAGGCAGAATGGCTTCCTTTAAAATTGTAATACTTTTATGCTCTAAATGATTCATAAGTAGGATTAAAAGCTAAAAGTAGAAAATTAACAGTTACAATTTATAAGTTATTGGGAGTTTTTCGCTTTTGAAAGCGGGATTTTGTAAATTTGAGCACCAAAATAAATCCAAAACGATTTAAATTTGGATTTATATAAAAATAAAATGCAAAATCCTTCGCTTCAACTTCAAATACAAACACTTCCTGACGGCCCTGGAGTTTATCAATATTATGATAAAGAAGGCAAAATTTTGTATGTTGGAAAAGCCAAAAATTTAAAGAAAAGAGTCGCTTCTTATTTTAATAAAATTCACGATACTGCAAAAACGAATGTTTTAGTCAAGAAGATTGTAACCATAAAACACATTGTTGTTCCTACAGAAACCGATGCGCTTTTATTAGAAAATAATTTAATAAAAACATTGCAACCGCGCTACAATGTGCTGCTTCGTGACGACAAAAGTTACCCTTGGATTTGTATAAAAAAAGAGCCTTTTTCAAGGATTTTTCCAACAAGGAGAATGGTCAAAGACGGTTCGGAATATTTTGGTCCGTATACCAGTTTCAAAACGGTAAGCACTATTTTAGAATTAATTAAAGAGTTGTATCCGTTGCGAACATGTAATTATGATTTGAGCAAAAACAACATCGAAACACATAAATTCAAGGTTTGTTTAGAATACCACATTGGGAATTGCAAAGGTCCTTGTGAAGGCTATGAATCATTGGAAAAGTATCAAAAACAAGTGGATGCCATTCGCGAAATTTTGAAGGGGAATTTCAAAGAAAGCATGAAAGATTTCAAAAAAGTAATGACTGATTTGGCTTCTAATCTGCATTTCGAAGAAGCACAAAAAATCAAAGAAAAAATAGATATTTTAGAGAACTATCAATCGCGATCCACGATTATCAATCCAAAAATCACCAACATTGATGTATTTTCAATTGTATCGGATGAAAGTGCGGCGTTTATCAATTTTTTGCAAATTTCCCACGGTTCGATTATTCGTTCCCATACAATGGAAATAAAAAAGAAATTAGATGAAACTGACGAAGAGTTACTAGAACTTGCCATTATTGAGTTGCGGGAGCGTTTCCAATTATTATCAAAAGAAATTATTGTTCCTTTTGAAGTTGATTTGGGCGAGAATATCAAAATTACAGTCCCACAATTGGGCGACAAAAAGCAAATTTTAGAACTGTCCATTCGGAATGCCAAATTTTACAGAATTGAACAATTAAAACAACTTCAAATTGTAGATCCAGAAAGACATTCGAACCGAATTATGGCGCAGATGCAAAAGGATTTACGATTGCATGAAGAACCTCGACATATTGAGTGTTTTGACAATTCAAATATTCAAGGAACCAATCCTGTTGCGGCCTGCGTGGTTTTTAAAGACGGAAAACCGAGTAAGAAAGATTACCGCCATTTCAATATAAAAACGGTGGTAGGTCCCGATGATTTTGCATCCATGGAAGAAGTCGTTTATAGAAGATACAAGCGATTGCTTGACGAAAAAGAACCTTTGCCACAATTGATAATTATTGATGGTGGAAAAGGACAACTGTCTTCGGCATTGAAAAGTATTGATGCTTTGGGATTAAGAGGTAAAATTGCGATTATCGGAATTGCGAAACGATTGGAAGAATTGTTTTACCCAGGAGATTCTGTTCCACTATATTTAGATAAAAAATCAGAAACTTTAAAAGTAATCCAGCAATTACGAAACGAAGCGCACCGTTTTGGAATCACTTTTCACAGAGACAAACGAAGTAAAGCAGCGTTAAATTCGTCTATAGAAAGTATTCCTGGAATTGGCGAAAAAACAATGCTATCTTTGATTCAACATTTTAAAAGTGTTAAAAGATTAAAATTGGCCACAGAAAAAGAGATTTCTGAAATAATTGGGCTTTCTAAAGCCAAAAAAATTACCGAATTTTACAAAACCGTTAATCCATAGAAATGAAAAATTGTATCTATTTCGTTTTCTTCATTTTAATTCTCTCGCAAAGTACTTTTTCGCAAGAGCCCATAAAACGTAGACAAAAAATAGGTTTGGTTTTAAGTGGTGGTGGCGCCAAAGGATTTGCTCATATTGGTGTTTTAAAAGTATTGGAACAAGCAGGTGTGAAAATTGATTATATTGGAGGAACAAGCATTGGCGCTGTCGTTGGCGGATTATACGCTTCGGGTTACAATGCCACTCAAATAGATTCTATTTTCAGAGACACCAATTTTAAAAACCTAATAACCGATTTTATTCCGCGCAGTTCTAAAAATTTCTATGAAAAAAGAAACGACGAATTGTATGCGTTTTCGTTACCTGTAAATAAATTTAAAGTTGGAATTCCAGTTGCATTGTCAAAAGGAATGTATAATTATAATTTACTAACCCGACTTACAAATAAAGTTCGACACGTTCGTGATTTTAATAAATTGCCCATTCCCTTTTTATGTATTGCAACCGACATAGAAACTGGCGAACAAGTGGTGTTAGACAAAGGCTATTTACCCCAAGCTTTGTTAGCAAGTTCTGCCTTTCCATCTTTATTTTCTCCCGTTGAAAGGGATGGAAAATTATTGGTTGACGGAGGCGTTTCAAACAATTATCCCATTGATGAAATTCGAAAATTAGGAGCCGATGTTATTATTGGTGTGGATGTTCAAGATGATTTAAAAGACAGAAAAGGTTTGAATGATGCCACTAAAATATTAGTTCAAATTACGAATCTTCAGATGATTCAAAAAATGAGAATAAATAGAGCTTCAACAGATATTTACATAAAACCTGAGGTCAATAATTTTGGAATAATTTCGTTTGATGATACTCCAGAAATTATTAAAAAAGGAGAAGAAGCTGCTTTCTCAGTATTCGAAAAAATAAAAGCATTAGCAGATACTTCCGCAAATTACAAAATAAATAGTCTAAAAAACGGAACCGATTCGCTTCACATAAAAAACATTAATATTACCAAATTAGACAATTATACGCGTTCCTATGTTTTAGGAAAATTAGGTTTTAAATCAAGGAAAAAAATTGATTATAAGGATATAAAAATTGGAATTGATAATTTGAGTACAACCCAAAACTTTAGCACAATTACTTATTCTTTAGATAAAAATGGTGCCTTTGATGATTTGAATATTACCTTAAAAGAAAATCCTCAAAAAACGTTTTTGAAATTTGGATTGCATTATGATGGTTTGTATAAAAGTGGAATTTTAGTGAACTTAACTCAGAAAAAAACACTTTTGAGAAATGACGTAGCCTCTTTGGATGTTGTTCTTGGTGATAATTTTAGATACAATTTTGATTATTATATAGACAATGGTTTTCATTGGAGTTTTGGATTAAAATCGAAATATAACCTGTTTACAAGGAATGTGACAACCGAT
>CALPQA020000034.1 GCA_943325595.2 Auritidibacter sp. Marseille-P8566 | reverse complement strand
GCACGAGCATACAATAAACGCAAAAAATCGTATATTTCGGTGATGGTTCCAACGGTAGAACGTGGCGATTTGCTTGTAGTTTTTTGTTCAATTGCGATTACTGGGGAAAGTCCGTCAATTTTGTCAACATCGGGACGTTCTAAACCACCAAGAAACTGACGTGCATAGGCCGAAAAGGTTTCAATATAACGCCGCTGTCCTTCGGCATAAATAGTATCAAAAGCCAAAGACGATTTTCCCGAACCCGAAAGTCCAGTAATAACAACCAATTTTTCTCTGGGAATGGTAACGTCTATATTTTTAAGATTATGAACTCGCGCTCCTAATACTTCAATATTATTATCTGTTTCTAGCATAGTTTTCGTCAAAACGCAAAGTTACCATTTTGATTTAAACTTTTGATACAACGCTTATCAAGATTTTGTTAATAAGAGACATAAAAGTAACAGTCATTTTTAGTTGGAAGAGATATTATATTTTTTTAATATTTCATTAAAAAGTGCTTCGTTACCTTGTTTTTTCATTTCGTTAAAAACAATTTGAATTAGTTTTTCAGCATCCGTTCTGTAAGGAGATTTAGTTTTAGTGTAAATGTTGTAGGCTTGGCATAAATTATCTAAAGCCTTTTCGTAATCAAATAAGTATTGAGCATAAATATGTCCAATTCCGTAGTATACTTCTGGGTTTGTAGCATCTAATTTTGCCAATTTCTCATACGATTTTACTGCTTTTTTGTATTCCTTTTTATATAAATAGACAACAGCAATATTTTGCAATGGCATTAAACCATTCGGATCAATTTTTAGTGATTTTTCGTAGGCATCAATTGCTTTGTCAAACTCATTAAGTCTTCTGTAGCAAATTCCCATATTGTCATAAGCAAAAGCAAAATTTGAATCATAAACTAACGCTTTTTCATAGTATTCTATTGATTTTGCAAAGTTTTCTTTTTTAGTTTCATCCAAACCTAATTGATAGAATTTTATAGCTTCCTCATTATTAGAGACTGATTTATCCCCAATTATGTCATTTTCTGACATTTTGATTTTAATAGCACTGCAATTTGCCATTAAATAGTTCTCCATTTCATAATAATAAACTTTGTATTGTTTTGAATCGGGATTAATATTGATTGAAATATTAATTTCTTTTTTTCCATTGATTGTTTTTGCGGTAGTTTCCAAATCCTTAATATTTGAAATTTGAATGCCTAGCTGGTAAGCACCAACTTGTTTATCAATACATTTGTGAATTTCTGAAGAAATTGAATCTTTAATTTTGTTATTAGTAGCAATAGAATCGATGCATTTACAAGCATTTTCAGATAATTCTTTTAAAAATTTTGCCTTATCAAATTTTAAAGTATCAATTTTTTCAGATTCTTGTGAATGGGATGAATAGGAAAAGCAAGTAAGTGCTAATAACAATAAAATATTTTTCATTTGCAAAGATTGGTTTCCTCAAATATAGCTATTTTTATGATTCACATTTAAATAAAAAACGCCAATTAAAAATTAGCGTTTTCTTTTCCTATTGTTCATATAATCATCAATGGCTTCTTTGGTTGTGAGCCAATTTCGACCCTCTTTATAAGCATCAATTTTTCCTTGTCTTGCCAATAAACTTATATATTCTTGACCATATTTAGCGTTAGGCTCTTGGACTAAATTTGAAATTTCAACATATTCGGTATAATTACCCGGCATTGCTGTTTTATAAATGTTCAAGGTGCGTTCTAATGCTTGCGACATTAACAAAGTTAATTTTTGATAATTGCCATTATTCGCTTGATTTAATGCTTCATAGTATTTCTTTCTGTCATTTTTTAAAATAATAGCAGGTGGAAATCCCGAACGCATCAATAATAAATTCATCGCCAATCGAACGGTTCTTCCATTACCATCGAAGAAGGGATGTATCCAAACCAGTTTATGATGAAAAATGGTTGCTAACTCAATGTCATTAAGGTTTAAAGGATTTGTATTTATAAAATCAATTAATTCATCAAGTAAATCAGAAACTTTATTGGCGTTTGGAGGTGTAAAATTAGCTCCTGAAATTCGTACGCCACCATTTCTAATTCTTCCTGCAAAATCATCTTCAATGGAGCGTAAAACCAATCCATGAATACTAAGAATGTCTATAGAACGTAAAATATAATCGTCACTTACAACCTTATACAAATAATCAATTGCTTTGGCATGATTGTGTGTTTCGAAATGTTCTCTTAAAGATTTTCCTTTTATGGTTATTCCTTCTTGAAGCACCATCTGAGTTTCTCTAAGAGTCATCGAATTTCCTTCTATACTATTAGAATTATAGGTCCATTCAATAGACAAACTCTCTCTGATTTTATGCAAAGCAATGTTGGGCAAGGGTCTGCTGGATTGCAAATCTTGTTTTTTTTCAAGCAACCTATCGAAAGTTGCTTGCATTTCGTCTCTATATCTCAAATCAATGTTCCACATATCCCCACAAAGATATTTCTTATTATCGGATAATAAAAATTTTAACCTATCCGATATTAATTATTCAATCGTCATGGATTTCAATTTACTTCGATACGCTTCAAGCGCTGCTGATTTGGATATAAATCCGTAATATTTTCCGTTCTTAATTACGGGTAGATAGGCAATTTTTGAACTTTCAAATTTATTCATTACCGTTTCCATACTGTCCGTTGGATAAATAATTTCCTTTGGTTCTTGCATGATTTCCTTTATTGGAGTATATTTTACTTTAAAAGAACTAAAGATAATTTCTCGGATGGCATTAAAATAAATCACACCTAATAATTCTTGATGCTCATCTACAACAGCAAATACAACTTGATCAGAGTGTGAAATCATTTCCACTAATTTTTCTAAATTTCCATCTGGATTTACCGTCAAATAGTCGGTTTGAATGATTTTATTGATATCTAAAGTCGATAAAATATTGGTGTCTTTGTTACTTGTAAAAGCATTTCCTTTGCGAACTAGGTTTTTAACATCCATAGAATGCTTTTCAAAACGCTTTGAAATCGCAAAACTAATCGAGGAAACAATCATCAACGGAATCATCAAATCATAGCCACCCGTAATTTCTGCAATCAAGAAAATTGCGGTCAATGGCGCATGAAATAATCCGCTTAGAATCCCTGCCATTCCAACCATCGTAAAGTTGCTGATGGGTAATTTCGTGAATCCAGATAAGTTAATCAGTTTTGAAAAAAAGAATCCAGCATACGATCCTAAAAATAGGGAAGGAGCAAAATTTCCACCATTTCCGCCACTCCCAAGTGTAATTCCTGTTGCAAAAACTTTCAATAACATGGTTGCCCCCACAAACAGTAATAGTATCCAACTGTTGTTTCTGAAATCACTAAACAAGGTATTTTCTAATAGTTGTCCGGGGTCATTTTCTGATAAAGTTTTGATGCTTTCATATCCTTCACCAAATAAAGTTGGAAAAACAAAAATAATAATTGCTAATAAAAGAGCGCCAAATAGCCCTTTTTTGTAGGGACTTAACTTAATTCGTCCGAAGAAATGCTCTACTTTTTGAAAGTTACGGGAATAATAAACCGCAACAAATCCTGTGAAAAGTCCCAGTAAAGCATAATAGGGAATATTGTGATAGTTGAAAGTTTGTTGCTGCTTAAAATTCAATAAAATAGTTTCGTCTAAAACGATTACCGAAACTAATGCGCCCGTTGCTGCGGCTATCATAATTGGTGTAAACGCTGCAATACTAACATCAACTAATAAAACTTCGATTGCGAATAAAACTCCTGCAATTGGTGCGTTGAACGCTGCCGCAATTCCAGCTGCAACTCCACAACCAATAAGCAATGTTCGGTCTTTGTAACTCAGTTTATACCGCTGCGCATAATTAGAACCAAAAGCCGCACCTGTAATCACAATTGGACTCTCTAAACCCGCAGAACCACCCAAACCAACAGTCAACGAGCTGGTCACGATTTGAGCATACATTTGTTTTTTTGGAATGATACTTGATTTTTTGGCAACAGCATACAAAATTTGTGAAGTTCCTTTTTCAATCGTGCCTCCCAATACTTTTTTGACTACGAAAATTGTGAGCAAAATTCCTACAATTGGCAAAACACTATTTATGAAACTCAACTTTAATATTCCGTTGATGTAGGTTGCAAACGAAAAAACAGAATGCGCAAAACTCTTCAAAACAATTACAGCAAAAGCAGCCGAAATCCCCACCAATACACTTGACAGAAAAATAAACTGTTTTTCAGTTAGTTTTGATTGTGACCAACTAATTAAGTTTTCAATTTTATAAATATATTTTTTGAACATTGATTTTTAGTAAAATGCTAATTTACCATTATTTTGAATTTATCTTAAGTTTTTTAAGGCTTCTTTTTTACTCAAAGGTTTTAAATCGGTCGAATTTACAAAGGTTTTAACCAATTCAGGATTTGTTTTTCCATACTCACGTAATGCCCATCCAATAGCTTTTTGAATAAAAAACGCTTTAGAATGAGAATGTTTTTTGCATTCGGAAAAAAGGATTTCAGCGTTGGTTTTATCCTTATAACCCAATTGAAACAACAATACACTTCTGTTCAGCCACATGTTTTTTGAATTGGAAAAGCGCGTAACAACTTTGGTCGTTTCTTCTGGAAATTCTTTCAAATATTGACCTAAAATAAATTTTGAAATCGTATCCACGCTATCCCACCAAGAATTTGTAGTTAATAATTTCTCAATCAGAAGAATATCTTCTTTGATGTAGTTTTTTTGGAGGCTTTGTATTAAAATTTCAATGCCACAATATTGCAATTCTCGTTGTACTTTATTAAATAATTCCCAAGCTATTTCTCGAGCATGAAGCGCTAATTCTTCTTTATGTGCTTTACAAACTTCCTTGAAAATTGCCCTTCTATTGTCTGTTTTTATTCCGTAAAAAGTAAATATATCTTTCATGTATTTCGCCATTGGAACAGCGTTTTCGGGATTTCTGTTTTTCTCAAAGGCTGATTCTAATTCAGTGATGACGCTCATTTTTATGATTTTAACCGTAATTTCTAATTACAAAGTAAGTAATTTTTCAGTTGAATGAGCTCGTAACTCATTGAAGAAAATCGTAAAATCATCCTCAAACTCTTGATAAAACACTCTCAATTCCTGAACCGATAACCGCATGTTCGATTCCCGCTTTATCCGATTGTCCATCTGCGACAAAATTTTCTCAATTCCTTCTATAGTTCGGTAACTCAAAAGCCAGTTTTGCTGAATCATATACGGCTTCATTAATTGCGCTTTTTCGGTTAATAATTCATGGTGAATATCCAATGATTCATAGAAAGTAGCAACATAATCTTCTAATTTTTCATCCGAATACAAATGCCAATTCTTAGCTAAAAAATGATCGTAAAAAACATCCACAATTACACCCGAAAAGTGATGGTAATTGGCATGTAGCCTTTTTGTACTCTGTCTAAAAAGGGGATGTGCATCTGTAAAAGTGTCAATGGAACGGTGCAAAATAATTCCTTTTTGAATTTCAGAATGTAACTCTAAGTGCTTGTTTCCACGAACACCATCCGCCATAAAATTACCAATTTTGATTAAATCGGAGTCGCCAGAAAGATAAATATGTGCTAGAAAATTCATTCTCCGAATTTAGGAATTTTATTTCAAATCTGACTTTAAAAAACGGACCAAATTCATATATTTGCTAAAATTAAATCCATAAAAAATGACATTAATTAAATCTATTTCAGGAATTCGAGGAACCATTGGGGGAGTTGTTGGCGATAATCTAACACCAGTCGATGCAGTAAAATTTGCGTCAGCCTATGGAACTTTTCTGAAAAATAACAGTAAAAAAGACAAATTAACTGTAGTTGTAGGTCGTGACGCTAGAATCTCGGGACCTATGATTCATAATTTAATCACCCATACCTTAATAGGACTAGGAATTGATATTATCGATTTAGGTTTATCAACCACGCCTACAGTAGAAATCGCTGTGCCTTTAGAAAAGGCCGACGGAGGAATTATCCTTACCGCTTCTCACAATCCAAAACAATGGAACGCCTTGAAATTACTCAACGAAAAAGGGGAGTTTCTAAGTGCCAAAGAAGGGGAGTTGATTTTGCAAATTGCCGAAGACGAAGCCTTTACTTTTTCTGAAGTGGATGATTTAGGAACTATTACTGAAAACGATGCCTATATGGACATTCACATCGACGAAGTTTTAAACTTGCCTTTGGTGGATGCTGAAGCTGTTGCAAAACGTAAATATAAAGTTGTTGTTGATGCTGTGAACTCATCGGGTGGAATTATTATTCCAAAATTGTTAGAGCAAATGGGCGTTGAAGTAGTCAAATTATACTGTGAACCAAACGGACATTTCCCTCACAATCCTGAACCTTTAAAAGAGCATTTGGGAGATATTTGCAAATTGGTTGTTGAAGAAAAAGCCGATTTTGGTGTTGTTGTTGATCCCGATGTAGACCGTTTGGCTTTCATTTCAAATGACGGCGAAATGTTTGGCGAAGAATATACCCTTGTGGCTTGCGCCGATTATGTTTTGAGCAAAACCCCAGGAAATACAGTTTCCAACATGTCGTCTTCCCGAGCGTTGCGCGATATTACCAACAAGCACAATGGAACTTATCAAGCTAGTGCCGTGGGCGAAGTGAATGTGGTCGAATTAATGAAAGCAACAAATGCAATTATTGGTGGCGAAGGTAACGGTGGAATCATCTATCCTGAGTTGCATTATGGACGCGACAGCTTGGTTGGCGTTGCTTTATTCTTGACGTATTTGGCAAATCAGGAGAAAACGGTAGCCGAATTACGAGCGAGTTACCCGCAGTATTTCATGAGCAAAAACAAAATTGAACTCACGCCACAAATTGATGTCGATGCTATTTTGATTGCCATGACCGAAAAATACAAATCCGAAGACATCACCACAATTGATGGTGTAAAAATAGATTTTGCCGAAAATTGGGTCCACCTACGTAAATCCAATACCGAACCCATAATTCGTATTTATACTGAGGCTCAAACACAAGATTTAGCCGATGCGTTGGCCCTGCGAATCATTGCCGAAATCAAAACTATAGCAGGAATTTAGAAATAAATTTCAATTAATATAAAACCTCAAAGTAGCAGTAACTTTGAGGTTTTTTTTTTATTTGGGCATGCCCCTCCGTTAAAACTTCGGGTCAGGCTGTACGTTGCAATCTCAGTTCCACTACGTTCCACTGAGGATTTCCACTGCCATCCTTCATGCAATCTCGATTTTTGATTTTACATTTCCGAATAACCAAATCAACGAATATCCGAATCAACTCTTGGGTAATCTGAATTCAACCTATGATTTGTCAATCTGAATGTAACCCTTGCCTTGTCAATGGGATTTTATTTCAGATTCTTTTAGATGCTGAAACAAGTTCAGCAAGACAAGGACTTCTCTTTTAAGAGATATAACATAGCTTCATAACCTTCTTTATTTGTTATGGTTTTATTCTGTTCAATTCGTATTTTCTCTGTGGTAAACTCTTTTTTCATTGTTTTTAAAATTTTCTAATTTACTGCTTAACTCGCGCTAGCAAATGCCGCTTTTTCTTTCCAATTTGGTTTTTAAAAAAGTGGACACTTTTTTAATTAAAAATGCCAATAAAAATCCGGTAATTAACCCACTAAGGAGACCTGTACTCAAACCAATAGTAATTGCTTTTGTTTCGCTCCACCAATGAAGCAATTTATTTAAAAACCAAAAGGAACCAATTCCAATTATTCCAAATGTAAAAGTTGTGAAAACGGTTACGAAAGTCTTAAATCCGGAAGTAAAGGATCTTTTATTTATTCCGATAATCACTGAGGTAGATAGCGCGCCAACTAAAATAAAACCGAAAATAGCAAACAAGCATAATAGTGCTATTAAAAGGGCAATTAGAACACTGATGCAAATAAATACAATTCCTAGAATAAGTATGGCAAACAGAAACAGATTGAATTCTTCGTCTATTGGAGCTGCGTTTTGTAAAAAAATATTTAGTGAATAAAGCAAAGGATTAATTTTTTAAATTTAAAAATGTTCTATGTTTTAAGTTTTTCAGGCGTTTTTTAATAATGTTTAGCACAGAGCTCTTTTGCGGCTTGTCAACCGTATTTTTCCCACAATCACAAAACGAAAATAGTAAAAAAACGAACAACTTACCGAAAACTGGCCATGGGATTTAGCATTTTATAAGCCGCATTACTCCACGTAATACCAAGGAATATTTAACAAACCTTCTTTCAAGTCTATTTTAATAGACTCTCCAATTTCTAACTCATTATACTGATTGGAACTAACAGAAATATCTTCTGCATCATAATGGTGACCCCACGGTGTTACTCTAATGTAATATGTTGTGTGTTTTCTACTTTTTGAAATATGTTTATCTATTACTTCAGCATCAAAAACTTTTGGTTTTGAAGAATCATACGTGCAATTAATTCCATAGGTCGCAGAATAACTGTAAATAAAGATGTTAAATAGTAGTGATGAATAAATCCAAAATTTATTTTTACCGTTTTCTACAATTATTTTATGTGTTGACACTAAAATTGCAAGCATTATGATGAATGCAATGGTTCCAGGAATTATTAGACTATAAAAATCTTCAAACTCATAGTCAATTAATACTCTTACAAAGATTATGATCGCTGCAAAATCAATAAAATCGGCTACATCATATTTATCTTTGCCATCTTCATTTTGAGTAATTTCTACTAGACTAGCGATACTTGGTTTGCCATTTAGACCATTCAAGATTAATCCTAAAATAGGAATCAACAGTAAAATTGTAAACAGTATAATATAGGGCTTTGGAAAAAACCAAAACCAAATGCCTAAGACTAATGTTATTTTTTCTAACCAATCAAGTTTATGGAAGGTTAATTTTGAAAGTACATTATTAGAATTCAATTGTTTCTTCATAAAAAGGTCTTATAAGGTTTTCTTGCTAGAGCTCATAACGGATTATTGAAATTGTTTTTCCCATTACCGCCTGAGCGAAGTTATTAAAGAAAACGAACAATTTACCGAAAAACTAGCCATGAGTTTTAGCAAGTGTTGGCAGAAGTTTTTCTTTTTAATTACTGTTATTTGTTAATTCGTTCATCAACGTTTGAATTTTACTATCGTAATTTTGTATTTTGATTTTGTATTTATCGGTATTCTCGGAGACAGCTTTGTAAAGTAATTCAAAACTCTTAATTCTTAATTCACAATAGGCTTTGATTTTAGTATTTCTTTGATGAATCTCATCTGGTAAATTTAATTTGTCTGCTTCATTTACAAGATTAATGTTTTCATTCCAATAATAAATACCTCGATTTTTTATGTTGTATAATAAATCTTCTTTAGATAAATAATTTGCTTTACTATAAATTTCTAAGGCCATATTTTCCATCTCAGTAAACTCTTTCATTTTTGCATCATAGATAATTATATCATTAGTCAAACCGCTACAGACGATAAATGAAATCACCGAAAAAGCTATAGTTAATGAGCCTATAATTTTCAATTTTAGATTTTGATCATCTTCCTCGTCTAAGCTAAATGTGTAGGCATAGCCGATTATTACGCCACTTATTAGTCCTCCAATATGCGCAGCATTATCTATTCCGCCTTTAAGTCCGTTAATTAAATTATAACCAACGAAAATTGTGATACTTGTAAGTAATGTTTTTCTAGCATTTTTCTCAATCAAATCTGTAGTTAGTAAAACAAGAAATAATCCATACATTCCAAATATTGCACCAGAAGCACCGGCACTAACAGTCAAATCATGCCACCATAAACTTGTAACACTAGCCACTATTCCTGCAAGTAGATAAGCTGATAAGAATCGAATTCTACCTAGGTGCGGTTCTAACAATAAACCAATATACATCAATGCATACATATTCATCAATAAATGAAATATTCCTATATGTAAAAAGCAATTTGTGAGTAAACGCCACCATTCTCCGGCTAAAGTAACTGGTCGGAAATTAGCACCCCAATTTATTAAGTTTTCTGAAGTAGGAGCGATAAAATCTACTCCAAGGATTACCATAATTATAAAAACTAGAATGTTAAAATTTATTAGTATTGGAGTAATAAAATAACCTTCAACAGGTATAAAAATTGAAAAGAAACCAGATATTTTTTCTGTAGTTGTTGGTGGAGGCAATTTAAAGATGTCATTTTCTTCAGCAACTAAGTTTTCTTCAATTTCCGTAAACTTTTGAGTAAGCTCTTCAGTTGTTAATTGATTTTTTAACTCATGAAATAT
>CALPQA020000033.1 GCA_943325595.2 Auritidibacter sp. Marseille-P8566 | reverse complement strand
AATAACGAATGGTTTTTCATAATTATCTGTTTTTTAACTTTAAAAAAAGGTTGCCAAGAATTCTTAAACAACCTTTTATATAATGATAAAATCAATTTTTATTCGTTTAGTTCTGTTGGATTAAAAATGGTAAGTCCAGTTGGAGCATTTGAATTGGTATTAATTTCATCTTGCGATATAAAAAATCGTTCCGGATGTTGCGTCGCAGTAGTATTGTTTAGTGGGATTTTTACCGCGATATCATACTCTGTTTTTCGCAATCTTCTTGCATCGTTCCAAGGCATGAAGGTACCAAAGCCCGTTACATATCGTTCTTCGATAATTTCTCTTAATAAGGCTCTTGTACTATCAATATTATCTAAATTATTCATTCCTCCATTAGCAAAATCTGCAGCAACATAAGCAGTATAAAGTTTAACATCGGTAGTGGCTCTTTTATCAAAAGAATCGGCAGATGCCAAGAAGGTACGCACTTTATTAAGTTGAAGTAATCCTTCTGCAAAATTTACGGTTCTAGTTCCTGTTTCGGCTAATATTAATAAATTTTCCTGGTACGTAACCATATCCATCGGTTTAAATTCACCATTGATAATTGTGGTAGTACCAGTTCCAGTTATTGAACCCGCATTAAGATGATTTCTTCTTGCTTGTTCATTTGTTTTAGCGTTTCTTCTAGAAATTGTTGGGAAATTGGTTTGGGTATCTAATAAATTTCTACAAAAAGTATTGTTTACTGATAAATAACCAACTCTAGTTCCAATCATAAAACGGTATAAAAGATTTTCTGCCCCTGTTAACCCCGTTGAAGGAGGTGTGAATTTCATGGTTCCTGCATAATCAGAAATTCCATTTAAAGCCGCGGCGTAGGCCAAAGCATATTGTCTGGTTTGCACATAATATCGTGCTTTTAAAGTGTACGCTGTTTTCTTCCATTTGTCTTTGTTTCCTCCAAAAAAGATGTCTTCTGAAAGCGAATTTTTTGTGGTTGGGTCACTAAGCACTACTATCGCTTCATCCAATTTTATCTGCAAAGCATTATAAATAGCCGATTGTTTATCAAATACTGGATCATTAATAGCTGGGTTTACTGCTTCAGAATAAGGAATATCTCCCCATATAGAAGTCGCAGTTCCTACGGCGTTCGCCTCAAGTACGTTACAAATCCCTTTAATTAATTGTCCTTCGGTATCGGTTCCATTTATAGCATAATATTTATTTATTTCGCTAAACTGTTTTAACATTCCATTGTATAAATAGGTCCAAGCGCTATTTGATTCTGAAGATGAAATATCATAATTATATATACCAAGGTATAATGAAATTTCGCCTCTATATTGCCCCGTCCACATCCCTGCAATTCTTTGTAAATGGCTTTGATTGATCGCAATATCGGCTAACATGGTTCCTTTTATCAATAGCGAAGGTGGTATAACCTCATCCGTTGTGATGCTATTTTGATTGCTGTTCATTTCTTCAAATGAACTATCGCATGAAAGCACTAAAAATAGTGTTATTATTCCTGAAATTAATTTAGTTTTCATAACTCTTAATATTTAATTTGTAATGTGAATAAGAAAGTTCTTGATGCAGGATTTGTAAAATAATCGATTCCAAAACCATTACCAACGCCAGTTTGATTGGTTTGCGGATCTACTCCTAATAGATTAGTCCAAATAGCTAAATTTCGACCTGTTAGTGTAAATGTCATTGAGGCCAATTTTGTTCTCTTTTTGAAACCTTTAGAATTTAATGTGTAACCAAAAGTAAGTTCGCTTAAACGCGTCCAAGATGCATTATTGTTTACGGCAAATTCATTAATTACAGAGGCACCGAAACCACCACCAATAGTTGTATAGTAGGCTTCATTTAATAAAACTGGTCCTGCTCCAAAATCTCTAATATTTCCACGAACAGGAACCCCAGCAAGATGAAGAACTCCCGCACGGTCTCTAATATCTGTTGTAGGAGTAACATCGTTACCCACTTCTTCAGAAGTACCAAAACTATCCAAAATAAAACGAGTACGCTCCGCAAAATCACCACCCTGAGAAGTTTCAAACATAATATTTGCAAAAAAACCTTTGTAATCCGCTTTAAAACCAAAGGCTCCACGCCAATCTGGATTTGGGTCTCCGATTATTCCTTGTTCTGAATCCAATTGTGGGAATCCGTTAGCGTCTAAGTTGAAAGTTCCATCCGCATTTCGTAATGCTCTAGTTCCCCATAGAGTGCCTAATTGATGTCCAACTACTGCCCTAGAACTAATCGCTTCGCTAGTTAATGCAAGTGATGTAGCTCCTTGAATATCGGTTACTTCGTTTCTATTGTTATTAAAATTACCATAAATTGAAGCATTTAGTCCTTTTTTAGATTTAAATAATTGCAAGTCAAAATCAAATTCTAATCCTTTATTTTTCAATGCTCCGCCATTTCCATAAATATAATTAGCACCCGTACTTGGTGTTAATGGAATGTCTAGCAAAACATTCACTATCGTATTATAATAATAGGTACCACTTAAAGTCAAACGGTTATTGAAGAATTTAAAATCGGCTCCCAATTCATATTCAGTTTTGATTTCAGGTTTTAAATTTCTGTTTCCCAAATTACTGTTGTAGCTGAATCCACCACCGAAAAGGAATAAATTTAAAGGATCGTCGTAATCTGAATATGTTGGAGTTTGATAGGTTGTCTGGAATTCATGTGGATTTGGTTTTACCCCAACTTGGCCTACACCTGTTCTAATTTTCCCAGAAGTAAGTATTTTATTGTTTTCAAAAAATTTCAAATCAGAAAAAACCCAATAGGCATCAAAAGATGAAGTTACATAAGTTCTGTAGGAAGCAATTTTTCTAGTTAAATTCACTGTTGGGTCCAATTGCGAAACATTAGCAAAAGTTTGAGTCATGCTGTTTATCAGAAAGTTAGTCCCTTCATTGTAAACACTTTTTCTATTTCGGTCATTATAATTATAACCCAAAATAAAGTTTCCATTTATAGTATTTGACAATCTAAAGGTCTTCGTTTGGGCAATTACATCAAAATTTAATATTTTGTTGTTGATGTTATCCAATCTAAACGAACCCGCGGTATAACTAGCTGAATTTACAGGCGAAAAATAGCGTCTTTCGTCATTATAAGTATCATAGCTTCCTCTGAATTTCATAGACAACCATTGATTCGCTTTATAATTCAAATCGGTTGAAAAAATAAATCGATCCACCACATTCGGTGCTTTTTGTTTGTATAAAGTCCATAACGGGTTGTTATACCCTGGATTTCCAAACTCCCCAATTGGGTTTCTGAAAGAACGCTGTCTTTTTGGATACAACTGACCTGTAGGGCTATAGTAATCTCCAACATATTGTGAAATATCAAAATCGGGTGCGTTTCTCAACAAACCTAATAGCAAACCCGCAATACTTGAATTTTGTTGGATTCTATTGGATTCAGTATGTGCATAATCCAACTTGGTCGTTATGCTCATTTTTGGATTAAAAATATACTTCCCGTTAAAGCCGATATTTGTCTTTTTGTAATCACTTTCATTAATAAATCCTTTTTGATCTATACTTCCAAAACTAACACGGTAGTTCCCGTCTTCATTTGCATTTCCAAAACTTAAATTGTTTTTAATAGACGTTGCATTTTGAAATACTTTGTCTTGATTGTCACCAATATAAGTGTTTTTAGAATTTTTAGTTTTTATCAATAAATATTCCAATCCATCTTCTCCTACAAAATACCCTTTTTCGGCTTTGGTAAAATACTCATCTGCAGCTCCCGATCTTGTAGAAATTCTATCTCCCCATGAACCAATTGGAATTGTATTAGTAGTAATATTACTCAAGTCGGCAAAAACACCGCCTGTCCCTTGTCCATAATTGGATTGAAGCGGATGCAACTGTGCTATTTTGTCAAATGAAACCGTAGATTTGAATTCTACATTAATTTTCCCAGTTTTTCTACCTTTTTTTGTGGTAATTACCAAAACACCATTGGCTGCTTCTGAACCCCAAACAGCTGCTGCCGATGCCCCTTTGAGAACTGTAATCGATTCTATATCATCTTCATTAATATCATTCAATCTGGATTGTTGGGATGTTCCCGCGACATTGCTACTATTGCCATATAAATTGTCATTACTTATGGGAACACCGTCCAATATAACCAATGGTTGTGTATTTCCATTGATTGTATTTGCCCCTCTAATTTGTATGTTTGAACCCGCACCAGGATCACCATTTGCTCTAGCGATTCTAACCCCAGAAGCTTTTCCTTGCAAAGAATTAATTACGCTTGTTTCCCCCGAATTTGACAATTGATCCGCTGTTACTTTTGTATAGGTGGATCCCAATGTTCGTTTATTTACTTCCAATCCTAATGAATTGACAACAACTTCGTTTAGCGCTTGCGCACTTTCTTCAAGAACTATATTTAGTTTTATTTTATCTTTAACGGCAATTTCTTGAGGAGCAAATCCTATAAAATTTATGATAATTATTGCCTCTTCACTAGCAACTTTCAAAATAAAAGAACCGTTAAAATCTGTGGTAGTTCCATTATTAGTACCCTTTTCTAGTATTGATGCTCCAGGCAGAGGACCAACGCGATCGTTGACCGTTCCCGTTATTGTTTTTTGTTGTGCTATCGAAATGCCACAAAAAATTAGTGTTAAGCACAATGTTAAAATTAATTTTTTATTCATTTTATTTTAATTTGGGGTTAATAATTTATGGTAGGTTATTTTTTATTTATGGTTTTATTATATAAACTAAGATTTTCATCATTTCTTTGGCAGAAACTTGACCTCTAATTACAATGTCTTCTTTGGGAGTGGCATCGCCAATTTCGTAGGTTACGCCAACGGCATTGTGACCGTATAAAAACCATCCTTTAGAAACGGGTTCTTGGCTGTTCCCCGAAGATTCATTTACTTTATAACCAGGAATATTTCGTTCTAATCCCGCAAACCAATAATCAATGAAGTTGGGCATTGAAGTGTTCTCTCTTTTTTTATTGGTATAAAAAACATCTTTAGTAGTGGAATGGAAATCCAATCCAAGAATAATATCGCCTTCATCATCTTCTGAAGCATTATTAATGAATTTTACGATTTGCTTAATTTCCGGCTGATTATAAACGGACCAATCTCTGTTTAAATCGATTCCACCATAATTATGTCGCCAATGCCCAAGGTCAACACCATCAGGATTCGCTATTGGAAAAGCAATAATTCGGTAGGTTTTTAAAAAAACATCAGACAGTTCTGAACCATCTAAGATAGTTGCTAAAAAACTTTGAAAAGCATAATATCCCGTAGTTTCTGGTGGATGCTGGCGCGTGAGTAAAACAATAATTTTTTTATTTTTTTTGTCTCCCTTATAAATATCTAATACTGGGATGTTTTTTCCAAGTACCGAATTTCCAGCACTTTTAACAGTTACATATTCTTTGCCCGCAACAACACTCGTGTACCAATTTTTCACATCTGTTGATGATTGGATTTCTTGAGCCGCTACCAAAATGGGTTCCTTATTTAAATTCAATTTAATGGTTACAATACTGTCATTTTTATAAATGGAAGAAGGGTCAATAGCAGTCCAATTATTATTTATTTTCAGTTTTGGTATGTACCTGTGTTTATAACCCTTTGGATATTGAAAGGTAAAATAAAAAGGTTTTGGAGAACTTGACCAAGTGCTAAAAGCATAATAACCACTATTATTGATAGGTGAATTTTCGGGTCTTATAATAACAGTTGCAGTGCTGTCATTTTCAAGTTTAAAGTCACTTAATCTCGCACCATCAAATTCATTACTTGCAAAAACCCCCGCTTTTTCCAGTTCATAGGTTTTTTTAAGTTGTAATTCTACTGGTCTTGTTTTAGTATTTACTGGAGAATTGAATGAAACCGATTGCTGAGCGTAAACACTTTTAGTTAAAACAAAAAAAAAGGTTATCAAAACAATACAGATTTGAAAATTGCAATTTTTTTTCATCAAAGTTTTATTTTTGGATAGATAGAAATAAAAAAACATCCTTTTCCGTCAGAAAAAGGATGTTTACTTTATATTTATTTTACAACTAACTTTTTGGTAGTAGTTTTTCCTTTTTGAGAAATTTTCAATAGATACATTCCAGATTTTAATACTGAAACATCTAATTTGTTATTGTACAATTTTTGACTTGAAATTTGTTTTCCAAGCATATCAAAAACTACCACTTCAATGTCTTCATTGAAAGAAGAAGTTATTGTTACCGAATTATTAATTGTTGGATTTGGAACTATTTTCACATTTTCTAATTCGAAATTTGCAGTACTTAAAGGGATTATTTGTCCCACAGCAAAATCTCCAAAACCTGTAATTCCAGATGCTGATGTTCTAACATCTGTTGAAGTTCCAAATGTTGACGGTGCCGTCCAAGTAGTCCCTTCGTATTTACGAATAACTAAACTTGCAGGCGTTGCTGCAGCATCGGTTTCGGCTACAGAATAGTTAAGATTGACGGTGTAATTTGTAAATCCAGAAACACCATTATTCAACAAATTCCATGTTCTGTTTACGGTTTTATTCCCGTCAAGATCTGAAGTTGCAAGTTGCGGATGATCCCCCGCAGTTGTTGTTGCTGTAATACTTCCTGTTGTAGAAGCAGTATTATTTCCTGTAAAGGTCAACGATATTGGTGTATAATTTGTTGCATCTCCAATGGCATAAGCAAATGACGGACTTGCATTTGTCGCTGTTTGTTTGATTAAATTACCAACAACCCATCCTGTACCAGCGCCAGCGCCAGTTGTACTTCCAGATGTTCCAATTGTTACAAAATTATTTCCTGTAATTAGTTTACCAGAAATAAAATTTAGTATACCGTTTACCGTACTTGAACCATTCGAAGTTACCCCAGCAGCGTTATTTATTGTCACGTTATTTAGACCTATGGCTGGCAATTCAAATGATGTTGTCATTGCCGTTGTTCCGTCATAAATAACATTAGTTGTTGTTCCAAAAATTGGTGCTTCGTTCAAGCTTCCTGATGTTCTTGCTATTGTTGCTCCATTACCCAAAGTAAGATTTGCAGCTCCTGTTAAAGTACTTGTTCCTGTTACATTAAGTCTCAAAGTACCACTAATAGCTGTAGCCCCAGTAAATGATTTGATATTGTCCAATCCACTCAAGGTTACATTTTTGTAATCTGTTCTTGGAGTAATTGTTTGAGTTGAAGCACTACTTGCTCTATTGTATTCTATTGTACTATTGGCACCAAGAGTCATCGCTTCGCTACCTATAAATTGTAATGATCCAAAAGCAGAAGTAGCAGTTCCTACATTATTGGATACAAATCCTGTTACTTTACCTGTTTTTAATGTTCCATTTATGTTAACTTGAGCGCCTGTGTTTAAAGTCATATAATAATAACTTATTTCAGAAAAATAAGCATTAGAACCCGCCGCAACTTCAAAAAGGGTTTTAACAATATGATTTGTTGGATTGGTAGCCCCACTAAAAAATACAGTTCCAGTTCCAGTTCCATCTACATATAATTTTCCATAGGTGAAAGCTGTTTTTACCAATGCATTGTTTAGAGTACTGTTTTGATAATGTACCTCTGAAGTATCTCCCAAAGTTCCAAAAGTGGGATGATTCATGTAAAATGAAGTTACAGGAGGGGTTGCAGTAGAATTAACTGAATATATATCTTGAATAAAGACTTTGTTGCCATTGGTAACATCCATTGTTGCAGTAATTCCAAAACCACTTGCTATGGTTAAGGAAACATTAGTTGTAGAAGAGTCGCCAACTACTACTTTAGAAGCAGCACCAGATACTGTCCAAGGTGCGGTTGTAGTCACGTTAGAATTGATTTTGAATATTTGAAAATCTGCCGTGAAATTAGCAGGACGGTTATTACTTCCATCTGCCCAATTTGTAACATCATTTAAATCTCCAGAACCATCATAAGTATAGGTTGTAATTGGTGCGCTGTAAGTTATTACAATTTTTCCATTAGCTCCAGCTCCACCGGCAGCTGATGCACCTGTTCCAGCAGTCCAAAATGAAAAACCTCCTCCACCGCCTGATCCAGTATTTAATGCTGTTGCTCCAACAAAACTACCGTGAACAGTTCCTAATCCTCCAGCACCACCCGCAAGTCCATCAGGATTAGCTCCACCGTTACCACCAGATGTAGCTGAACTAGCACCTCCATTTGAACCTAGAGTAGTTGTTATTCCTGTTCCAGAAGAATTAATATTTAGATTGGCATACGCTAAAAAAGTCTGTCCAGCTCCAATAGAAACTGCAACGGAAGGGTTGGATGTATATCCAGATCCTTGATTAGTTGAGGCTATATAGGTAACAGCACTAGAAGAGGTGTTGAAAGCAGTCGTTACCCCTGAACCTCCCCCACCGGTTAAACTAACAACGGAAGACGAAGTGTAAGGGGTTGTTTGAGTTCCAGACAAACTAAATCCATAAACTCCTCCCAAAACTCCTCCAGGATTTGCATTAAGATTTCCAGCTCCAGCTCCAGTACCTCCAGTACCTCCACTTGCAGTTAATGCAGTAACTGCCCCACCCGAAAATTCGGATTTTCCGCCAATATTTCCATAATATGCAGAAGCAGCGGATGTTCCTCCTTTTATACCTCCTACTCCAACAATTAAATTATAAACCGTTCCTGGAACTACCGTTATCGTTTTCTTTACATAAGAACCCGCTCCGCCACCACCTCCAGAACGAGCAGGGGTTGTTGAAGTTGCAGTTGAAGCAGAACCTCCAGCGCCACCAGCTCCCCAACATTCAACTTGAATTGAAGTCACACCAGTTGGACACGTCCAAGTGGAACTTAATGGCACAATAGCCATATAAGTAAAAGTTGCTCCAGCTACCACATCTACGGTTCCTGTAGGTTGGACAGTAGTTGAAGTCCCTGCAACTGTAACTTTATAAAGTCGGTTTACCCCTGTCCCTGATGTCATGTCCACGGAATGAACGTATTGATTTACAACATAAGCAGTATTTGCCGCCCAAGTTGTAGCGTTTAAACTAGTAGCCGTTGGACTCGTAAAAGTTTCAATAATTTGACCATTAACACTACCATAAAAAAAGAACAAGATAGAACAAATAAAGGCAGTGATAGGAAAACCTAAAGTGGATGATTTTGGTTTTGAGAGTAGGATTAATTTCATAATGTGTTGGTTTTTTGATTGTTAAAGCGCTTCTTTTAATTTCGAAAACGTTATAGTAGGCAAAACTACTATTTTTATTTAATTTTGAAAAATAAATCAATAAATTTTTAATAAAATTAGGAATAACATATTAATATTACTTATTTCAAATTAATAGTGTGATAAAAGTGTTAATTTTAATTTCAAAGATGGTAATAATTTAAAGGAAATACTGAATTACAAACAATATGTCAAAATTAAAATAAATGAGAAATAACTATTGAAAACTAGTTCGTTTTAGTGTCATTTTTTAAATTAATGAAAAAGCAGGCTAATGGCATCATTCGACATTAGAACTGCATCGTGTCCCGAATTTGCTACCGTATGAAATTGCCAATTAAATGTTGCCTGAATTGTATTTGCATACGTTTGACTTTTTGAAAAGAAATAATTGGCACGCGCAAGTCTGTTTAATCCTTGCAAATCACTTGCCGTATTATGACGAAGCGATGCATCGGAACCATTATTATCCAACGCCCCAACGGTAACGTATAGTTTTCTGCTAAAATAATTATTTGGAGAAATGGAAGTAATTGGACAATTCATAATTCCGTATGGAAAACTTGCAACGCCATCTGGAACGGTATACCAACCACTATTGGCTGCAACGGCTCTGTTGTATCTCGCATTTGGTTTTAGCATGACAAAGCGATGAACAAATTGACCACCACCCGAATGACCAAACATATCATACGAAAGTGCAGCACTTCCAGAATTCGTTTTAAGATAATCAAATAAAGGTTCAATTACAGAAAATGTCCAAACACTTTCATTATTGAGAGTTTGCGGCGTTGGGTAATTTCCGTCCTGATAGACATTTCCAATAATATACGAACTTCCACCTGGAAAATCAGCATCGGTGAATTCGGGAGCAAAAACCATAAATCCGTATTGATTTGATGCATTGATCCAAATATCGCGATAATCTTTGGCATTGCGTTCGTCTCCATGAAACAAAAGTACAATTGGCATGTTTGTTCGATTGCCGGCAGGAATATTATAAAAAACATTTATCGGTTTTTGAGGTAAACCAGAATACGTGAAAACAAATTGACTTGCACCAGCATTTAATTGATTT